>JBBIJS010000203.1:0-5481 GCA_037445855.1 Chloroflexota bacterium
AACGTCTATTTATTCATTGCATACGAAGGTTGATCTATTACCACCGGTTCTTCTTCGACGACCCGCCCGCGGAACTGGCTATTGTAGAGGTCGGCGTAAAAGCCCTTTTGCGCGAGCAGCCCTTCATGGGTTCCGGTCTCGATGATCGCGCCGTGATTCATCACCAGGATCAGATCCGCGTCACGAATCGTCGAGAGTCGGTGTGCGATCACAAAACTCGTTCTGCCCTTCATCAACTTGCCCATCGCCTTTTGAATCAGTAACTCGGTCCGGGTATCCACGCTGCTGGTGGCTTCATCCAGGATCAGGACCTCCGGATCCGCCAGGAACGCGCGGGCGATGGTCAGCAGCTGCTTCTGACCCTGCGAGATGTTCGTTGCCTCCTCATTCAGAACCATGTGATAGCCCTCCGGCAGTGTCCGAATAAAGTGATCGGCATAAGCTGTGTCTGCCGCTCGCACGATCATTTCCTCGGTGGCATCTTCGCGCCCATACGCGATATTGTCGCGGATGGTGCCATGGAAGAGCCAGGTATCCTGCAGGACCATGCCGAACATACACCGCAAGTCACCCCGTTTGAGCTTCGTGATATCGACGCTGTCCACCAGGATCTTGCCGCTATTGACTTCGTAAAAGCGCATCAGCAGATTGACGAGCGTGGTCTTGCCAGCGCCAGTCGGACCTACGATCGCGATCATCTGACCCGGCTTGGCTTCGATACTCAGGTCCTCCATCAAGATCTTGTCCGGGCTGTAGCCAAACTTGACATGCTGGAACTGGACATGTCCCGCCGCTTGAACGATCTCCGACTCTGCCACCTCCGGCAGCTCTTCCGGCTCATCCAATAACTCAAAGACGCGCTCCGCCGAAGCCATTGCCGACTGGATCACGTTAGCGATGTTTGCAATCTGGGTGATGGGCATGGTAAACTGCGAGGAATATTGAATAAACGCCTGCACGTCTCCGAGCGAGAGCGAACCCTGCGTCGCCATAACCCCACCGACGACTGCCACAAAGACATAGCCGATATTGCCCACAAATCGCATGAGCGGCATGATAATGCCGGAAACGAATTGCGCCCTCCAACCGGCATCGTAGAGTTTGTCATTCAGCTCCACGAATTGGGCGAGCGCTTTGCCTTCGTGCCCGAATGCCTTGACGATCTTGTGACCGGTATACATCTCTTCGACGTGACCGTTGAGGTCGCCCAGCGAGCGCTGCTGTCGCCTAAAGTAATCCTGCGAGCGTTTCGCAATCCCGGTGACCACAAACAGACTCATCGGAAGCGTCACCAGCACGATCAGACTCAATTCCCAGCTGATGGTCAGCATCATCACCAGCACGCCGATCAGGGTGACTGCCGAGGTGATCAACTGCGTCACGCTCTGCTGGAGCGTGGAACTGATGTTATCCATATCGTTGACGGCGCGGCTGAGGATCTCGCCATGCGTGCGTCCGTCGAAGTATTTGAGTGGCAGGCGTGAAAGTTTTTCGTCCACCTCGCGGCGCAGTTGATAGATCGTTCTCTGCGCCACACCCGCCATCAGATACTGTTGAATGAAGATGAAAATCGCGCTGATGACGTACAACACGAGCAGGATCAAGATGACTTTACCGATATAGCCAAATTCGATCCCCGGCACAGGCGCAAACTGCAAGGGGAGCACCGGGTTCGCCGCCAATTCCTTGCGGATCGCCAGGTTTTGCGCCTCGGCCACGTATCTCGAAAGCAGGTCATTGAAAAGCTTGGTTGTCGCCAAACCCAGGATTTTGGGACCAGTGATATTGAACACGGTACCAAAGATGGCTGCGACGAGCACGATGGACAGACGAATTTTTTCGGGCACGAAATAGAGCAGCAGTCGCCTCAGCGTTCCGCGAAAGTCCTTGGCTTTCTCGACCGATCTGCCCATGGCGCCCCAGGCACCCCCACCCGGGCCCATCGGACCTCTGCCCATTCCGCCTTGGTTGGCTTGGCGCGTGGAGTTACTATTTTGAATCATGCTGTTTCCGCCTCAATTTCCGCCGCTGAAAGCTGGGAGGATACAATTCCACTATAGACCTCACAGGTTTTCATCAATTCTCGGTGCGTGCCGATACCAGCCACGCGCCCTTCGTCCAGGACAATAATCTGATCCGCATCGATGACGGTGCTAACCCGCTGAGCGACAATCAACACGGTTGCATCACGCGTCTCCGCCTTGAGCGCCGCGCGTAATTTGGCGTCCGTCTTAAAGTCCAGCGCCGAGAAGGTATCGTCGAAGACGTAGATTTCCGGTTTTCTCACGAGCGCCCGGGCGATCGAGAGACGCTGCATCTGTCCACCCGAAACATTCGTGCCACCTTGCGAAATCAGCGAATCATAACCATCTTGCATTTTTGTGATGAATTCACTGCCTTGCGCCACGTCTGCGGCGTGACGGATCTCATCGTCCGAAGCATCTTCTTTTCCGTAGCGCAGATTATCGTTGATCGTTCCTGAGAATAGCACGGCTTTCTGCGGGACAAAACCGATCTTGGAGCGCAAATGTTCCTGGGACATTTCGCGCGTCTCCACGCCATCCACTAGGATCTTGCCGCTAGCCACATCGTAAAAACGCGGGATCAGGTTGACCAGAGTTGATTTACCCGACCCGGTACCGCCAATGATCGCGGTGACTTGGCCGGGCGAGGCGCGGAAGGAAATGTTGTAGAGAGCGGGCGTTTCCGCGCCATGATAGCCAAACGTCACATCCTGAAATTCGACGTAGCCGCGGCGCTGAGTGGCTGTCTTCACTTCTTCAGCATCTTTGATCTCCGGCTCCATTTCCAGAACCTCGTTGATTCGGTTCGCGGACGCTTCAGCGCGTGGAATCATGATAAACATCAGCGCCACCATCAGCAGGGAGAAGAGAATCTGGGTGGCATATTGCAAAAAGGCGAACATCGCGCCGATCTGCAATTTGCTCTCATCAACGCGGATGCTGCCGAACCAGATGATCGCGACACTGGAGACGTTGATCATCAACATCATTACCGGCATCATCGATGCGACCAGCTGATTCACGCGGATGGCAATGTCCGTCACGTCGCGGTTGGCTTGATCGAACCGCGCTTCCTCGTGCTTTTCGCGATTAAAAGCCCGCACCACGCGCACGCCGGTCAAGTTCTCGTCCAGAATAAGGTTGAGTTTATCCAGCTTTGCCTGCATGGAAACGAACAACGGAACCGCTTTGATGAGGAGCGCAACGATCACTGTAACCAGCACCGGCATGATCGCGACCAGAATCCAGGATAGTCCAACGTCCTGGTTCAAAGCCAGAATAATGCCGACCACCAGCGTAATCGGGGCGGTGATCAGCATGTTCAGCATCATCACCATCACCTGCTGAACCTGCGTGGTATCATTCGTAGTGCGGGTGATCAACGAGGCGGTGCTGACGGTATCAAATTCGTGCAGCGAAAAACCGATGACCTTGTTGAAAATCTGAGCGCGGATCGCTTTAACCATACCGACCGCGACCTGGGACGAGAAGAAAATGCCCACCAGGGCGCACAGCGTGCCGCCGATCGCGACCAACGTCATGATGCCGCCGGTTCTCCAGATGTAATTCGTATCGAATTTCGCGATGCCGTTATTCACGATGTCGGACATCAGGTTGGGCAAATACAGGTTCGCCGCGGACTGTCCGATCGCAAGCGCCAGGATCAGGACCAGCAGAGAACGGTAGGGATCTAAAAACCGCAGTAATTTAATCATATTTTTTCATCTCTCTTACATTGGGAGTGAGAGGTAGGTGTCCATTGATTTCTTCTCACCCGTTCACCAGGAAACTGAACTGAATCGTCGTCCCTTTGCCGAGTTCGCTCTGCGCGGATATTTCGCCGCCGTGCGCCACGACCAGGTTCTTGGCAATCGCCAGCCCCAAGCCGCTCCCGCGCGATTCGCGCGATTTATAGAACCGCTCGAAGATGTGCGGCAATTCTTCCGGCGGAATGCCCGCGCCGGTATCGCTCACACGAACCTCTATGGATTTTGACTGACCACCGACCACTGAGCACTGTACACTGATCTTGCCGTCACGCGGCGTATAGCGCAGCGCATTCGCGATGAGATTTTCCAGCACCTGCCGGATCCGCGCCGGATCGATTTCTAGCGCGGGCAGACCTGCTTCGACTTCTGCGCCAAGCGCGACGCCGGCGGCGTCGGCTTGGGCGCGAAACGAGGCAGTCGTCTCGTTCACGAGCGTCGCCAGATCGGTTGGCTCCTTTTGCAATTTCAGTGCGCCGCTCTCCGCCAGCGCCAGCGTCCGCAGATCGTCGATCAGGCGCGACAGCACACGCGTCTCTTCCAGGATCGGCGTGAGGTGCGCGTCGTCGCGCGGATACACGCCGTCGAGCAATCCTTCGAGATTGCCCTGGATCACCGTGAGTGGCGTCCGCAGGTCGTGCGTCACATCGGCGAGCAAGTTGCGGCGCTGCTCGTCGCTCGCTCGCAAACGCGCCGCCATCGAATTGAACGCCCGCGCCAGCGCGCGCACCTCGCGCGGTCCACGCTCGGCAACACGAGTGTTATAGTCGCCGTCCGCCACGCGCCCGGCGGCTTCCATCATATCGCCGATCGGCGACGCGACGCGCTGCAAGGCGCGCGCGAGCAGAAACACGCCGGCGAAGATCAGGACGACTGGGACGACGAGTCCCGCCGCGCCGTTCGGAACGTTTGCCGCGCCGACCGCGCCGAGCGCCAGCCAGAACAACAGCGCGCACCCGCCGAACACGAGCGTGATCCACAGCGCAACCAACGCGCCGATGCGCCAGAAAAAGCGGCCGCGCATTTCTCGCCACGCGCGTATATGCTCTGGATCCGTGGGCGGCCACGGCTCGTCCTGGGGCCACCAGCGCGGCGGACGCCGTGGACGCCGAACGCGGCGCGGCGTGTGATCCCGCGTGGGCGGCGAGTCTTCAGGGCTCATCCGGCTTTTCCGCGCGGTTCGTCCGCGAATTTATAACCAACGCCGTAGACCATCAAGATATAGCGCGGCGCGTGCGGGTCCGGTTCGATCTTGCGCCGGAGATTCTTGATGTGCGCGTCGATCGCGCGCTCGTACGATTCGAACGCCACGCCGCGCACCGCGTCGAGCAGCTGCGCGCGCGTAAAGATGCGTCCGGGTTCGCGCGCCAGCGTCGCCAGCAACTGAAACTCGGTCGGCGTCACTTCGACGGCGCGGCTGCCCACCGTGACCTGCATCCGCAGCACGTCGAGCGTCACATCCGCGACGCGGATCGTTTCCGCGCCGGCGTTGGCGCGCGAAGCGTCTAATCGCCGCAGCACCGCGCGTACGCGCGCGACCAACTCCTTCGGGCTGAACGGCTTGGTGATGTAATCGTCCGCGCCCAGCTCCAGCCCCACGAGCTTGTCGGTTTCCTCGCCGCGCGCGGTTAGCATAATGATCGGCACGTTGGAGTCCTTCCGCAGCGCGCGCGCCACGTCCAGTCCCTCCA
>JBBIJS010000204.1:0-5440 GCA_037445855.1 Chloroflexota bacterium
ACCGCGACGCGAAAATTCGCCGCGCGCGCTTGATCGAGGATGATCTGCAGATTGCTGTCGGTGGGATTGCCGGCGCCCCACCACGAGACGACGAACGCGTCGATGCCCGCGCCGCTTGCCTGCGAAATCTGCCGCGCGATCACGCCCGGATCGCTGGAAGCGTACGGGGTCGTCGGCATGTCCGGCACTTTGGCGGGCGACCAGGTGTTGGCGTCGTACCAGTCGTAGTAGAACGCGAGGACGAGCGGCGGGCGGGCAGCGGAGCTGGAGGAAGCGAGCGATGCCGCGAGTGAAAGCGAGAGGGCAAGAATCAAAAGCAGGCGTTTCATCGGATGGGCATATTCTAGCATAGGAAAGCGCAAGTGACAAACCGGCTACTTGCCGCGCCACCAATCTTTGCGCGAGCGCGGGTCCATAAACGCGCCGGCGTCGCGAATCGCGATCTTGAGCTCGCTCGTCTGCGCCGTGCCGATGCCTTGCCCGGCTTGCAGCGCCGGCAATTCCGCGCGCCCGGCAGCGTCCATCTGCTGGTACAACGCGAGCAAACTTGAATCGACCGCGATGCCTTCGAGGTAGATCGTATAGCCGCGTACCGGATTGCCGGTGCGCGTGTAGTTGAAGGCGATGCGCTCGCTGTCCGCGTAAAGTACCAACGCTTGATAATCATTGCCGACATAGTAACTGGAGCGCGGGACGCGCAGGATTTCTCCCGGCGCGACGGTCAAGCCGGCGAGCGTGACCGGCGGTTCCGCCAGCGGCGCGGCGGCACAATCGCAGCTCCAATCCCAGCCGTAAATTTGAAAGACGCGACTGAACGTCGGCGTGCGCGCGTCGCCGAAGAGCGAAGACAACTGCGGCGCGCCGGCATCGGTGGGACCATCGATGTTCACCAAGCCGAGCACGCCGCTGCCGGGCGCAAAGCCACGCGCGGCGAGATTCACTTCGACCAACGCGCCGCTGTGATCCGAGGGCGATGGATAGACGGCAAGTGTGCCGTAGGTCTCGCCGACATTGACGGGCGTCGTGGCGGGAGACGGTGTGGGTGCGGCGGTTGTCACAACGGGCGCTTTGCGCGTCGAGATCGCCGTCGGAGTTTTCGCGCGCGTCGGTTGGCTGGTCGGCGTCGCGGTCGGGCGGGGTGTGGTCGTCGGTGGGCGGCTTGGCGTTGGCGTGGGCGATTGCACCGCGATCGCGAATTTGGTGGGCAGCGGTGTCGCGGTTTCGGGCGAGCCGGCAGCGGGCGCTGAATCGATCGCGCTCCTCGGCGCACACGAGATCAACAACGCGACGCCGGCAATCAGAACAGTACTCACACCGCGCGGCATCGATCCGTTTTGCGTCACAGCGTTCGCGTCACCTTCGTAAGGCCGCGCGGGTGATCCGGGTCGTACCCCTTCGCTACGGTCAAATGATAGGCGAAGAGTTGGCCGGGCACGACGGCGGTCAGCGGCGACAGCCATTCCGGCAGCGCGGCGGGCAGCGGCAGCGGTACGCTCGCCAGCGCCAGCGCGTCCGGCGCGTCGGAGATGATTGCCAAATCCGCGCCGCGCTCATTGAGTTGCCGCGCGACGAGCATTAGATCGTCCAAGACGCCGCCGCGCGGCGCGATGAGGATGACGGGAAAACCGTCTTGGAGTAACGCAATTGGACCGTGCAGAAAATCCGCGGACGAAAATGGTTCCGCGGTCACGTACGCCAACTCTTTCAACTTTAGCGCGATCTCAAACGCGGTCGCGTAGTTGTAGCCGCGGCCAATGACGATGCCGGTGCGCATCGCGCGCCAGCGCGCGGCGGTTTGTTCCGCCGCATCACTGAGCGAAAGCGTCCGAGCGATCGCGCCCGGCGCCGCGTCTAATTCACGCCGCCGCGTGCGGTCGTTTGCCAGCGCGGTGGAAAGGAGCGCCAGCGCGCCGAGTTGCGTCGTATACGTCTTGGTCGCCGCGATCGTTTTTTCTTCGCCGGCGTGTTGCAGGATCACGTGCTCTGCCGCGCGCGCGAGCGGCGAATCGCCGGAGTTGGTTAGCGCCAGCGTCAGGATGCCTTGCCGCTTGGCTTCGTCGATCACCGCGACGATGTCCGGCGATTGCCCGGACTGTGAGATGCCGATCACGAGCGTGCCGTTCAGACGCGGCGGCGATTGGTAGAGCGTGTACAGCGACGGGGTCGCCAGCGCGACGGGCAACCGGTTGAACGCGGCAAACACGTACTTGGCGTACGTCGCCGCGTTGTCGGACGTGCCGCGCGCGGCGATGGTGATGTACTGCGCGCCGGCGCGGTGGATCGCCGCGGCGATGCGCTCGACGTTCGCGGACTCAGCGTCGAGCAACCGCGCGAGCGCGTCGGGCTGCTCGTTGATTTCTTTGAAGAGCTGCGATGAATTCATTTCTTGCGCACCACCGCGTCCGTCATCTTCGCAACGCGCGCCATCTGTCTCACGTCATGCACGCGCACGATGTCCGCGCCGCGCTCGATGCCAAGCGCCACCGCGACCGCCGTGCCCTCGACGCGCTGGTCGGCTGGCAAATCGAGCGTATAGCCGATAAACCCTTTGCGCGATGGTCCCAGCAGGATGGGGAATCCCAGCACGCGCAACTCCCCCAAGCGGTCGAGCAACTCCAAATTCTGCTCGACCGTTTTGCCAAAGCCGATGCCCGGATCGATAATGATCTTGTCCGGCGCGATTCCCGCGTCGAGCGCGATTTCAACTTGCGCGCGCAATTCGCGAATTACGTCCGCCATCAGATCGGCGTACTCCACGCCAACGTAGCGTCCGCCGAGCCGTTCGCTCTGCGCCGCGTCTTTGGGCTGGCTGCGATTGTGCATAATCACGACCGGCGCGCCGCGCTGTGCGACAACGCGTTTCATCTCCGCGTCCATCCGCAGTCCCCACACGTCGTTCACCAGATCGGCGCCGGCATCCAGCGCCGCGCGCGCGGTCTCCGCGCGGTACGTGTCGATCGAAATCGGCGCGCGGACTCTGCGCCGCAGTTTCTCGATCACCGGGAGGACGCGCGCGCGCTCTTCGTCTGCCGAGACCGGCTGCGACCCTGGGCGCGTCGATTCGCCGCCGAGGTCGAGCCAATCCGCGCCGTCGGCGAGCAGTTGCTCCGCGTGCGCGACCGCGCGATCGACAAATTCTGCGGACGCTCCGATCACGCCGTCGCCGCTGAAGGAATCCGGCGTGACGTTGACGATGCCCATCACATACGTGCGCGTGCCCCATTCGAAATTCGCCATGCCGATTCTCATCTCGCCGCGCCGCGGGCGATCGAACAGATCGAGCGCGCGTTCCAAATCGTCCGCTAGGACATTCAACTCACTTTCGTCCCCACGGGGGCTTTCAGTCTGCGTGCGGATGCGGATGGCGAGGTGCCGCAATTGGTATGGCGTGCCGAGGAGTAACACAGCGACATCGCCGGCGGCGCGTTCGCGCGAAGCGAGACGCGGCGGCAGCGCGACCTGTCCGCCTTCGAGGGTGAGCTCCTGAAACAAAAAGCGCGCCAGCCTGGGGTCGACGCGTTCGAGCTTGACCGCGCGGTGTGCGCCTTGCGCCGTCAAATCGCGCTGCACGGACGGCTCCGCGCCGATGCGATCCAGCTCGGCGCGGAGTCCGCTTGGATCATGCCATTGCAAAACGCGCAGGTTGTGCGAGTCCAACGGCTAACTTCCTTCGCGCACGAGCGAGAAGAATTCCGCGCGTGTCGCCGCGTTGGTGCGGAACGTGCCGCGGTTCGCGCTGGTGACCATGCGGCTGCCCGGCTTTTTGACGCCGCGCATCGTCATGCACAAATGCTCCGCTTCGATCACCACCGCGACGCCGATCGGCGCGATGCCGGTCATCAGCGCGTCCGCAATTTGGCTCGTCAGGCGTTCCTGCATCTGCGGACGCCGCGCCAGCGTCTCGACCACGCGCGCGATCTTGCTGACGCCCGCGACGCGGCCCTTGGGAATATAGCCGACGTGCGCGACGCCGTGGAAGGGCAGAAAATGATGTTCGCACATCGAGTAGAAGGGAATGTCTTTCAGGATGATCATTTCCTGGTGACCGCCGGCGTCGAACGTGACGCCCAGCGCGTCGACCGGGTTCTGATTGACGCCGTCGAAGACCTCCACGTACATCTCCGCGATGCGGCGTCCCGTTTCGCGCAAGCCCTCGCGCGCTTCGTCGTCGCCAATCGCCGCGATGATCTCGCTGACCGCGCGTTTGATTCGTGCTTGATCGATCAAGATGGACTCCTCTAAGCTGTCCGCTACTCTTTTTGTTTCGCGTCCAGCAAGATCACCTGGGTTTCCGACGGCAGCGAGTCTTTGGTGACCTTGAGACTGGCGACAGCGGTCGGCGCTTTGATGCCCATCTCTTTGAAGAACTTGCTGCTGGCGTCCAGTTTGAATTTCAAATCCGGATGCGCAAAGTGCATCGGGATGACGATCTGCGGCTCGAGCATCGAAACGATCTCGGCGGCTTCGCCGGCGTTGATCGTCGAAACGCCGCCGACGGGAATCAGCAGCACGTTGACGTTGCCGAGCGCTTCCGCCTGCGGCTGCGTTGGCACGTGACCCAGGTCGCCGAGGTGGCAGATCGTCAAGCCGTCCATATCGAAGACGTAGACGGTGTTGCTGCCGCGATCTTTGCCGCTCTTCTTGTCGTGGGCGGTCGGGACGCCGGTGATGAAAACGTTCTTGATCTCGTACTCGCCCGGTCCAGCGATGACTTTCGGTTCTCCTTTGACGCCCGCGGCAGAATGATGCCCGGGATGATCGTGGCTGATCGTCACGATATCGCCGCGCGGCCGGGCAAAACTCAATCCAATCTCTTTTGAGTACGGGTCGGTAATGACGGTGCACTCTTTGCCGTGCAGGCGAAAACACGCGTGCCCGAACCAATCGATCTCCATGCTTCCTCCGCAACTTTCCTGTGGCGTCGATTATAACCGAATCCGGATGAAAAGCAAAAAGAGGCAAAGCCATTGCTTCGCCTCTTCGATTCGAACCGCGCGCCGATCAGGACGGAGTCTTGCCGTTTCCCAGCCGCTGCGCGAAACGCACGAGCGTGCGCCGCGTCTTGGGCGCGCGCGCCAGCGCGTATTGCATGCCGTGACCGTTCGCGTGCGCGCGGAGGATCCCCAAGTAGGTCAGGTCGTCCAACTCTTTTTGGACGATGTGCGTCCGCCGTCCCACAGTCTTGGCAATGCCGCGCGCGGTATCGCGCGCCGATGGATTCTTGCCGAAAAAGACCAACACGTCCCAGCGCGCGAGGTTGGTGGCATAGCGTTCCATGAACGCCAACAACTCGACGTCGATTTCGTTTGAGGGATTCAAGCGATACTCACTCTGTGGCAGCAGTCGAGATAAGGTCATTTCTGAAATTCCGGCGCGGGAGGCGCTACATCCAGATACTATCACCTGGCAGAAAGAGCGTCAATAGTACTTCAGGTTGGCA
>JBBIJS010000205.1:0-5439 GCA_037445855.1 Chloroflexota bacterium
CGCCGCCGACGTTCGTCTTTTTCGTCAACGACAAGAAGATGGTGCATTTTACGTACCAGCGCTACCTGGAAAATCAGTTGCGCCAGCGGTGGGGGTTTGAAGGCGCGCCGCTAAAAATGGTGTTCCGAAATCGGCGGAGCGAGGTAAAAAGCTAAACCGGTTAGAGTTCGCGATCCCTGACCGGTCTTGTGCTTTAGGTTCGATGTGGAAAATTGGCTGCGATGATGAGTAGTGCGAGAAGCAGTGCATAGATTTTGATAAGCAGAGATGTGTTGTTCATTCTGCGCCTCCTCTGTTTATGAGACGAGCGATCTAGCCGGAAGGTTCCATGAAAAAGACCCGCAGGATTTTCAAAATCCTGCGGGTCTACTTGTGGTGGATCGTTCTCAGAAATAAAGTTGCGTCTGCGAGGATCAGGTTACTTTTCCGATCATCGACCACGGACCCGTCCAGTCAATCTTGACGTTGGCAAGTTTGCCTTTCCACTCGCGCGCGTCGTCTTCGAAGAAGACCAGTTTGTTGTTGCGCGTGCGCCCCTTCCAGCGATGCTTCCCGTTCGCTCCGCTCAGGGCATGGCTCCTCTCCTCGACCAGCACTTCGAAAGTCTGCCCTATGTATTTCGCATTGATCTCGGCGAGAATCTCCGCTTGCAGATCATCGATTGCTTTCCGGCGGCGTTCTTTTTCCGCCGGCACCACGTCGTCTGCCCACCGCGCGGCGACCGTGTTCGGACGCGGGCTGAACATCGCGACGTGCGCGACGTCGAGTTTGAGTTCTTGGAGCAAGCCGTACGTGGCGCTGAATTGCTGCTCGGTCTCGCCGGGCATTCCAACGATGATGTCGGTCGCGATGCCGGCGTTCGGCACACGCGCGCGGATGCGCGCGATGAGCGCGCGGTAATCGTCCACGGTGTAGCCGCGCTTCATCTTCGCCAGCATCGCGTCGTCGCCGGACTGCACCGGCACTTCGATGTGCTCGCACACTTTCGGCAGCGCGGCAATTGTGTCGAGCAGTTCGTCGGTCACGTACAACGGATGCGACGTGAGAAAGCGGATCCGCTCTAGCCCGTCGATGGCGTGTATGGCGCGCAGTAGATCGGGCAGACGCGGACCGTCGGGCACGTCATAGCCATAGCGGTCTACGATTTGTCCGAGCAGCGTGACTTCCTTGACGCCCTGGTTCACAAGCGCGCGGACTTCTGCCGCGATCTCGCCGACTGAACGCGAGCGCTCTTTGCCACGGCGATAAGGGATGATGCAGAAGGTGCAAACGTGATTGCAGCCGTAGACGATGGGGACGTGCGCGCTGACGAGTGCGCCGCGTTCATGCGCGGGTAGAATCAAGTCCGCATCCATGAGTTCATAGCGACTCTCGGTTTCGCGCTGTTCGATCTCAAAGTCTTCTGGAGGTGTCATTGCGAGGCGCGGTCTTTGCGCCGAAGCAATCTCCGATTCGCGACTTGGAGATTGCTTCGCTCCGCTCGCAATGACAAGATGGTCGCGCGCGTGGAGCAATTGCACGAGTTTCGTTGGATCGGACGGCGGCAGGAAAACATCAACAAATGGGAAATGTTTTTGCAGGGGCGACGCGTCGCGCACGCCGACGAGGCAGCCCATCAGCCCCAGCACGAGATCGGGATGCGATTCTTTCAGCGGCTTCAAGGACATCAGACGCGAGTACGCCTTGTCCTCCGCGCTCTGGCGGACGACGCACGTATTCAGCACGATCACGTCGGCGGATTCCGCGTCGCGCGTTGCACGGTAGCCGAGTTTCTCCAGCTCGGATGCGACGCGCTGCGAGTCCGCAACGTTCATTTGGCAGCCCTCGGTCCAGATGTGGTATTTCATTTTTCGATCTTTCTATCTGAACCGCAAAGAGCGCGAAGGACGCAAAGCCAAAGCTGATTTATCTTTGCGCGCTTGGCATTCTTGCGGTTAGTTTTGTCGCTTTCTCAAGAGCACGGTTATGTTCTGAAAAAAACCGAACTCCAGTCCAAAATCCTGCAATACCCGGGTTGCAACCGGAAACTGTGCGAACCACGCGAGCCATTCCTTGCGCGTACGCGTGAAATGACACGGCGGCGTGCCGTAACGGACTGCGGGCCACGAGTCGATCAGGCGCGTCACCGCGCCGCGGACGCTGCCGTGCACGTCGTTTTCGACGACGATCACCTCGCGGGCGACGCGCAGCGCTTCGCGCAGAATCGTATCCGGGTTCGGACTGTGGTGCAAGACGAAACTCAGCAGCGCGTAATCGAAACTGTTGTCCGCGAATGCAAGCGCGCGGCTGTCGCAAACAGTTAGCGGCAGAGCGGTGTGATTGTACTGCGCCACATCGACCAAGGTCACGCGCGCGCTGAACCGCCGCGCCAGCTCCTGCGCCAACAGTCCTTTGCCCGCGCCAATATCGATGATGCGGCTGTGAGGTTTGATCGCAGCCGCGAAAGAGGCGATGATGGGATTGATGCGTGCGGGTTGGGTGGGCATGGACGTTGATTGGGACGCGGATTGCGGCGGATGAACGCCGATCATTTTTTCTTTCGGCGTAACTACCCAGCCAGAAGGTTTTCTACCCGCCAATCTTCGCGAAACCTCACGAATCTTGTTCTTTCATTCGCGGAAATTCGTCCGGATTCGTGGGTGAAGGTTGTTTTTGGCGTTTGTCACCGCTTGTCCGCGTCCAATTTACATTTTCCTTCCAATGATGATCGCTTCGATCAGACTGAAAAACATCTTGTCACCCTCAACGCGCGGCGCGAAGAACTCGCGCACGCTCTCGGACGCGTCCAGCAAGAGCACGCGCAACTTGGTTTTTGTTTCCGCGCTCGCGCCCATGCGATCTGCCCACGGCTCGAATTCCATTTCTTTCTTGAAATTCTCGCTGTGTTCCACTTGCAACCCGGCGTCGCCAAAATACGCTTCCAGGCGAACGATGGGGTACGCCCAGTTGTGCGACGGATCGCGCAGTTTCTCAAAATGATTGATCGCGCCGGCGGTCACCTTGTCCGGCGGAACGACGTTATCGACGAGCGCGACGATGCCGCCGCGCTTGCAGACGCGCGCCATTTCCGCGACCGCTGTGCGCGCATCGGCATAATGGTGCAACGCGAGGCGATTCGTGACCAGGTCAAACGCGTTGTCGTCGAACGGCAGCGCAAGCGCGTCGGCGGGTTTGAAATCGATATTCGTGATGCCGCGCTCGCTTGCAAGTTTGCGCGCGGCGTCGAGCATTTCCGGCGTGAGATCGCTGGCGATCACGCGGGCGACGTGCGGCGCGAACGCTAGCGCGGTGTGCCCCGCGCCGGTCGATACGTCCAGCACCAGCCAGTCACGCTGCGGCTGTGTCAGCTCGACGAGGCGCGTAAGACTTTCGCCTTGCGCGTGCACCGCGCTGGTCGCATAGTCACTCGCGTGCGCGCCGAATTGCTGCCGAATAAGCTTATTAGGATCTTCCAATTCAACGACCTCTGTTGGCTTTTTTGATCGGATAGTCAAGATTGTAGCATAACAACAAATCGTTGACAACATGGGCCGACATAGCCAAAAACCTAATCCGCCATAGGTTTAACGGCAGTGGACCGCCGATAAATAGCTCTTTAGTTTTCGACGGCGTTTATCATTATGGCGCATCCCAGCGGACAAGCAAAAAAACGCCGACCGCCCTTCTTTGTCGGCGGTCGGCGAGGTCAGTTCGTTTTCAGATCAAACAGGGCACGCGCGATCTCAAGGTATTCGCTGTGAGCATAGCCGTTACTGGGTTGTTTGAGATGCAAGACAGGTTCGTGCAGAATTTTCCGGACGATGGATTGCGTCAGCGCGTCGATCTCCGCGCGCTGCGCTGGCGTCAGATCACCCAGGCGCTGCCAGGCGCGTTCGAGTTCGCGGCGGCGCAGCCCCTCGGCTTTATGGTACAGCGCGCAGATCGTCGGCGTGCTGTCGCGCGCGGCGAGCCAATCTGAAAAACGGTGGGTTGCCGCGTCGATCATGGCGCGCGCCTTGTCCGCTTCGTTCTGTCGCCGCGCGAGCGTGGCATCGCACACGGCGCGCAGATCGTCGATGTTGAAGAGGCGCACGCCAGCGATCTCTGCCACGCGTGGATCAATGTCGCGTGGCACGGCGATGTCGATCAGAAACAAGGGACGGCGGCGCGCCCGCATCGCGCGCGCCACGTCGGCGTGATGCACGACCCAGTGCGGCGCGGCGCTCGACGCGATCACGATATCCACTTCGTTCAGCGTATCCGCAATGCTCCCGAAATGAATCGCGCGCCCCGCAAATTTTTCCGCCAGCGCGCGCGCGCGTTCGTGTGTCCGATTCGCGACCAGGATCGCGCCCAGGTGATTTGCCGCGAGACACCGCGCCACTTGCTCCGCCACCTCGCCCGCGCCGATCACGAGCACGCTACGCGGCGTCTGCGCGCCAAAGATTTCGCGCGCAAGTTCGACCGCGGCATAGCCCAGCGAGAGCGCGCCTTGCCCAATCGTCGTTTGCGTGCGCGCCGCTTTGCCCAGCGTCAACGCTGCTTGAAAGAGCCGCGTGAGCGTATTTCCCAAAGTTTTGTCGTCTTGGGCGATTTGCATTGCGTCGCGCACTTGACCCAAGATTTGCGCTTCGCCCACGAGCATCGAATCGAGTCCTGCCGCGACAGTAAAGAGATGCCGGACTGCCGCCTCGTCGGAATGCTCGTAGAAAAAACTCTCAATGTCCACTGGAGCGATGCCGCGCGTCTCGGCAAGAAATCGAATGAGGCGCTGCCGCGCGTTGCGCACGTTCTCGACGACCGCGTAAATCTCAAGCCGATTGCACGTTGCGAGAATAGCGACCTGGCCAAGATCGGTATGCAGGGCGAGTAATGCGGTGGAGATTTCTTCACGCGTGAACGAAATCTGTTCGCGCCAATCCACCGGCGCACGGCGATAATTGGTTCCAAAAACAAAAATGGAATTCATCCTTCGATTCTCGATGGCTGGGCGACCCCTGCCGTGTGCGGTCGCAGGATTGCGTCCGCCCATTCGGGTGTTCCCAAAGCGTGCAGATGCGTGTACGCCGCAAGCACATTGCGGTAGACGATGCCATCGCGCTGTTCGCGCACGCCGCGTCCGCGCGTCAGACGATATGCGAAGGTGATCGCATCGTCGAGCTGGGTGACGCGCGAGTGATGGTACTCGTGCCCGCGTAGAATCGTCTCGCGGGCAAAGAACGGATTGTCGCCGACTACGCGCGACTCCACATAGCCGTGACCTTGCGGCGTGTCCATGATTTCAATATCGCACGGCAGCGCGCCGACCAGCGTAAATTTCTTGTCATGCCAGGATAGCGAGCGCGCCAGGTACATCAGTCCGCCGCACTCAGCATAAATCAGCAGGTCATTTTCAATCGCCACGCGAATGTCCGCGCGCAGCGATCTGTTCGCTTCAAGTTGTTCGGCGAACACTTCGGG
>JBBIJS010000206.1:0-3894 GCA_037445855.1 Chloroflexota bacterium
GCAACGATCCGTGCTGGTGCGGCAGCGGCAAAAAGTACAAGAACTGCCACATGCAAAGCGATATGAAATAAAGCAGGGGCGAGTCTGAGACTCGCCCCTGCCATTTTCTCCGAACAGTTTACTTGGCTTAGTAGTCCATGCCGCCGCCGGGAGGCATGGCTGGCATGGGCTTGTCCTTCTCCGGCATGTCCGTGATCAACGCTTCGGTCGTCAGGATCATCGCCGCGATCGACGCCGCGTTCTCTAAACCGCTGCGCGTCACCTTCGCCGGGTCGATGATCCCCGCGGCAACCAGGTCCACGTACTCTTCGGTGAGAACGTCAAAGCCAATGTGGTTGTTGCCCTTATCCTTCTGCATGCGGCGCACGTCCTGGATCACCACCGCGCCATCGTGTCCCGCGTTTTCCGCGAGCTGGCGCAGCGGCTCTTCGAGCGCGCGGCGCAAGATCGATACGCCGGTCATCACATCGCCGGTCTCTTTCACCGCATCGAGCGCGGAGATGACGTTGATCAGCGCCACGCCGCCGCCCGGAACGATACCTTCCTCAACCGCCGCGCGCGTCGCGCTCAGCGCGTCTTCCACGCGGTGCTTTTTCTCTTTCAACTCGGTCTCGGTCGCCGCGCCGACGCGGATGATCGCTACGCCGCCCGCGAGTTTCGCGAGTCGCTCTTGCAATTTTTCCTTGTCGTAGTCGGAAGTCGTTTTCTCGACCTGCGCCTTGATCTCGTTGATGCGGCCCTTGATGTCCTTGTCCGAGCCAGCGCCTTCGATGAAAGTCGTGTCGTCTTTGGTCGAGATGACCTTGCGGCACTGGCCGAGATCGCTGATCTGGGTCGTCTCGAGCTTGCGGCCCATCTCTTCGGTGATGACCTGTCCACCGGTCAGGATCGCCATGTCGCGCAGCATTTCCTTGCGGCGGTCGCCAAAGCCGGGCGCCTTGACCGCGATGACGTTCAACATACCGCGCAGCTTGTTCAGCACGAGGGTTGCCAACGCTTCGCCGTCCACATCTTCGGCGACGATCACGAGTTCGCGCTTGCCCATCTGCACCAATTTCTCAAGCAGAGGAACGATGTCGGTGTGCGCGGAAATCTTCTTGTCGGTGAGCAGGATGTAGACATTTTCGAGGACCGCTTCCATCCGCTCCGGATTCGTGACAAAGTACTGCGAAATGTAGCCGCGGTCGATCTGCATCCCTTCGACGTACTCGGTCTCGAAGGGCAAGCCGGTCTTGGATTCTTCGACGGTGATGACGCCGTCCTTGCCGACCTTGTCCATCACGTCCGCGAGCAACTTGCCAATTTCGGGATCGGCGGCAGAGATCGACGCGACGTTGGCAATTTCTTCTTTGCCCTTGACGGGGGTCGCGCTCTTCTTGATCGCTTCGACGAGCACGGCGGTGCCCTTCTCAATCCCGCGCTTTAACAGCATCGGGTTGGCGCCGGCGGCGACGTTCTTCAAGCCCTCGGTAACGATCATCTGCGCCAGCACGGTCGCGGTGGTCGTGCCATCGCCCGCGACATCGTTCGTTTTGGTCGCGGCTTCTTTGAGCAGTTGCGCGCCCATATTCTCGTATGGGTTTTCAAGCTCGATCTCTTTCGCGACGGTGACGCCGTCGTGCGTAATCGTCGGCGCGCCAAATTTCTTGTCCAGCGCGACATTGCGCCCTTTCGGTCCCAGCGTCGTCTTGACGGCATTCGCCATCGCGTCGACGCCAGCTTTCAAACTTCGCCGAGCTTCCTCGGAGAAGGCGAGTTGTTTTGCAGGCATCTGGGTATTCCTCCTAGTTGATTTGCTCTGATGCGACAAGTCTACAAACTTGTCTTACATCATTTTTCGAGAACGGCGAGAATGTCTTTCTCGCTCATGATCAAGTACTTTTTGTCATCGATCTTGATTTCCGAGCCGGAGTACTTGGCGAAGACGACCTTGTCGTGCAACACCACTTCCATTTCCAATCGTTTCTTGCCGTCCTCATCCCAGCGGCCGGGACCCACAGCGACGATCAGACCTTCCTGCGGTTTTTCCTTGGCAGTCTCGGGCAACAGAATACCACTCGCGGTCTTCTCTTCCTGTTCGAGTGGTTCTACGATCACGCGATCTGCCAGTGGCCGCATCTTGAGCTTTTTGTCAGCCATAACAGCATCCTCCTTAATGGATTCTGGATTTCTTCTGTTAGCACTCTTGCCTTGTGAGTGCTAACAAAGTTAGTATACTCCAAAAATCTCAAATGTCAAGTCTCCCAAAAAACAAAAACGGACAAGGAGCGAGTAGCAGTCTCCCTGTCCAAGTGCCAATCGTCGCGCGGCGCGTTATTTCTTGCAGTGTTGATTGAACCAGTCGAGCGCGCCCTGCACCGCCGTATCCGTAGAGTCGATCGATACCGCTTTGTCGATGTACTGCTTGCCCTTGTCGCAGTCTTTCAGATTGACGTAGGCAATGCTCAGTTTGTAATAATACTCGAGCCGCGTGCCGCCGAGCGAGAGTGCCTTCTCCAAATTGGTGACCGCGTCCTGCCAATCTTGTTGCACGTAATAGACGTGCCCGAGATGACCGTACGGCACTTCGTACGTTGGATCGACTTGAATCGCTTGCTTGAGCTGCGCGATCGCGCGCGACGAGTCGCCGGAGATCGAGTAGGTCCAGCCCAGTTCGTCGTACACCATCGGATTCTTCGGGTCGATCTTGAGCGCTTGCTGCAACGTGGCAATGGCGTCCTTGAAATTGTTGAGCGCCCGATAGTTGCGCGCGAGACTCACATAGAGGTACGCGAGCTTGGGCGCGAGTTGGATCGCGCGCTGGTACTCTGGGATCGCCTTGCGATAGTTGCCGAGCGCTTCGTAGACGTACGCCAGATCGCGATGCGCGTCGACGTTGTTATCGTCCAACTGCACCGCTTTCAGCGCGGCGGGCATCCCCTTGTCGGGACGGTTCATATCGGCGTAGATCTCCGCGGCGTACGCGTAGCCGGACGCGTAGTTGGGATTCAATTCCGTCGCGCGTAGCGCAAGGTTGATCGCCTCATCGTAGCTGCCTTTCCAATCCAGCGCCTCCGCGAGCGCGCCCATATTCTCCGGTCGCTGGTCGTTGATCTGCATCGCGCGTCGCCCCGCGTTCACCGCGTCGTCGTACTGGCGTAGAAGGATCAGCGGCTTGACCATCCGCGCGTACGCGATGTCGTTCAGCGGTTCCATCGTGATCACCGTCTGGTATTCAGCGATCGCTTGATCGAGCTGTCCATCCGCGAAGAACGCGTCGCCTTTCTGCAGATGGCTCTGCGCGGTTTCCGTGGGCTTGGGCGTTGGCGTCGCAGTCGGCTGGAGCGATTGAGGCAAAGGAACGTTACTCGAAACGTAAATGCCGTTCGACGCGAGGAGCAGAACGATGAGGTACGCGCCGACGATGAGGATCACGATGGAGAGGAGACAGCCCTGCCACCACGGCGCGCCGCGTTTTTTCGGACCGATGTAAAGATCCATTAGTATCTGCCAGACCCCACATAATCGCGCAGATCGATTATATCACACTTACGGGACGACTTGAACCGAACCCAAAATCAAATGGTCGCCGACGTTCCGCCCCGCCGGCGTAGTAATCGGCAGACGCGCGCCCGTGTCCGCGCGATACATTCCGATCTCAATTTGGTACTCGCCGGGCGGTGTGCCGGATTCGACCCAGATGCCGTAATTGTCATCGATTCGATCGCCCGCGCGCCAAGTGGTTGTGCTGCGCGTGTCCGCCACCGGCTCGCCGTCGCGCTGCGCGACGACTTGGTTGTTCGCGTTGAGCAGATGCACGAAGACTTTGTAGCGCGTCGCGGGAGATTGGTCTGCCCGCCAATTGAGCGTCAGCGTCAGCACATCGCCGGCGCGGGCAACGCGTTGATCGAGTTG
>JBBIJS010000206.1:3994-5422 GCA_037445855.1 Chloroflexota bacterium
GCCGCGCTGGTAATACCGCACCACGTCGATCTGACCGGGCGCATCGACCAGAATGCCGTCGCCGGGACGCGCATTGGAATCGATGAAACGCAAGATCGCGCGATAGCCGTCACGCGCATACGCCGGGTTGAAATAATAATTGTTCAGCGACAGCGCGCTTCCAGACAGAATGACCAATGAACAAGTGACAAATGACAAATAGCGCGGGGCGAGGGGCGAAAAGCGCGGCGCCATTTGCCAATTGCCAATTGATATTTGCATTAGTCCGCGCGCGACGAGAATGTAGAACGCGGGCGTGGCAAGCAGCAAGAGTTTTGGATTGTACGCCGGGCGCGAGAGCGAAACGATGTACATCACGGCAACCGGCGTCAGCGTCCAGAACGCCAGCGTAACGATACCCCAATTCGTATGCGCGGTGCGCGTCCAGCGCAACCCGAATAGAAACAAGATTCCGAAAAGGATCGCGACGATGGCAGCCAGCGCGCCTTCCAGCGTGACGCCGACGCTGAAGACGTTCAGCACGCGCCAGAGAAGCGTCGGCAGGTCGAGCGGTTCGCTGATGGAGGGCCACGTTACCAGCTGGTTGCCGGCGCGCAGGAACCACGGAAGGAATACCAACCCGGCAATCGCTTGCGCGGCGACCCAGAACGCGAGGGAATGCTTGACGGAGGACGGAGGACCGCTTGGCGCGACGGAGGACGGAAGACGAACGACGGAAGGTCGCCACGCGAAGAATAGCCACACGACGAACGCGAGGTTTTCCGCGATAACGACGAACGCGCCGACGTAATCGGTGTACAGCACGGCAATCGTCGATATGATATAGAGGAACCAGAAGAGCGAGCGGCGGGTGCGCGAATTGCGCGGGGCGAGGGGCGAAGAACCTGATTCGACTTCTGCGCTTCGCCCCTCGCTCCGCGCGCCTCGTCTCAGCATCTCCGCCATCGCGTACACCGACACCGCGCTCCACAGCGTCACCCAGATGAACATCCGCGTTTCCTGCGAATAGTCGATCTGAAACGGCGAGAGCGCGGCAAGGAACGCCGCGACGACTCCAACCCTGTTGCCGAAGAAAGTCGTAGCGATCTTGAACGTCACCGCGACGACCAGCACACCGGCGATGACGGACAGGAAGCGGATCGCGTATTCCGTATTCCCCGCGAGTGGCATCCAAAAATGCAGGAGAAAATAGTAGAGCGGCGGGTGAATGTCGCGTGCCGCGCCGTCGGCGATGGCAGACAGCGACAAGGACGATAACGCGACGCTCGTGCCTTCGTCGTTCCACAGACTCTGCGCGCCGAGCAGATACACGCGCAGTGCGAACGCGATGACGAGCGCGCCATAGAGCCAGAGTTGATTCTTGCGTTTGCGGGTAAATTCAACCAATGCGACGACCTAACTCGGCGGGTTAGTCAACCACGCCCGATC
>JBBIJS010000207.1:0-5406 GCA_037445855.1 Chloroflexota bacterium
GTGGCGCATGGCTGTGGCGCACTTCGCCACAGTCACGCCACAGCCACGTTCCCGCCAGGGCAAGTGGAGAACGCCTTCTCCTCAAATCTGTGATGTACTGTGTCTACTTGTGTACCGACTTGAGGTGGCTATGATTTCCGTCGAAGAAGCATCCGAATATATCCTCAAGCATTTTCACGCGCTGGAAGCAGAACGCGTGGCGATCGTGGACGCGCTCGACCGCGTGCTGACGGAGGACATCATCGCCGAAAACAACGTGCCGCCCTTCAACAACTCGGCGATGGACGGCTATGCTGTGCGCGCGGACGACATCGTGGGCGCATCGAAAAGCCATCCCGTGACGCTGCGCGTCATCGGCGATGTCGCGGCGGGCTACACCGCGTCGCGCCCGGTCGAGCGCGGGACGGCGATGCGGATCATGACTGGCGCGCCGCTGCCGCAGGGCGCGGACACGGTCGTGCGATTTGAGGAAACGTCGGAGGGCGTCGAGGCGCGCGGCGCGGGCAAGCATCGCGAGACCGTCGAGATTCTTCAGGCGACGCGCCGCGGCGAGAACGCGCGCGCTGCCGGCGAGGACATTCACGCCGGCGAGGTGGTGCTGCCGAGAGGCACGGTCGTACGCGCGGCGGTGATCGGCGTGCTGGCGTCGCTCGGCAAGAAAGAGGTGAGCGTGCATCGCCGCCCGCGTGTCGCGATCCTCGCGACCGGCGATGAATTGGTCGACGTGGACCAACCGATTGCGCCGGGCAAGATTCGCAACTCGAACGAGTACACGAACGCCGCGGCAGTGCTTCAAGCCGGCGGCATTCCGATTCGGCTGGGCATCGCGCGCGACAATATCGGCGATCTGACCGCCAAGATTCGCGCCGGGCTGGACGCGGACGCGGACTTGTTCCTGACCAGCGCGGGCGTATCGGTGGGCGATTACGATATGGTCAAGGACGTACTGAACGCGGAAGGCGAGATGCACTTTTGGCAAGTGAGGATGAAACCGGGCAAACCGCTCGCGTTCGGCGTCCTGCGCGGCAACGCCGAACACCGGCGAGATGTGCCGCTGCTGGGCTTGCCGGGCAATCCGGTCAGCGCGATGATTTCGTTCGAGGTCTTTGCGCGTCCGGCGATCCTGACGATGCTGGGCAAGACCGCGCTGACGCGCCCCAGCGTCCGCGCGATGCTCTTGGAAGATGTCGAGAACACGGCGAGCCGTCGCAACTTTATCCGCGTCGTCGTCGAGAAACGCGAGGACGGCTACGCCGCGCGCATGACCGGCGAGCAGGGATCGGGCATTCTCACGTCGGTTGCGCGCGCGAATGGATTGTTAATCGTGCCTGAGGATGTGACGCTCGTCCGCCGGGGTACGGTGGTGGACGTTCAGATGCTGGACTGGCCCGAGTGGTGAGCCAGTGAATAGTGGACGGTGGGTAGTGGACAGTGGGCGGTGAAGAGAAGCGGATCGCTGTTATCGGCACGACGGGTTCAGGTAAGACAACGCTGGCGCGTCAGGTTTCTAAACGCTTGGGGATTCCGCACGTTGAACTGGACGCGCTGCATTGGGAGCAGCACTGGGTCGAATCGCCCATTGATGTTTTCCGCGCGCGCGTCGCCTACGCCTTACGCGGCGACGCGTGGGTGATCGACGGCAATTACAGCATCGTGCGTGACATCATCTGGTCGCGCGCGGACACCATCGTCTGGATCGATTATGCGCTGCCGCTGATTCTTTGGCGGCTGGTCAAGCGCACGCTGCTGCGCATCGCCACGCGCGAGGTGTTGTGGAATGGCAACCGCGAGCATTGGGGCGCGTTCTTCGGACGCGAATCGCTGATCGCGTGGGCGATCGGCACTCATCCGCGACATCGCCGCGACTATCCGCTGCTCCTCCAGCGAGTTGAATATGCTCACTTGACGTCGCTACGGCTGCGCTCGCCGCGTGAGACCGCCACGTGGCTGGCAAGTCTAACGGATCATCAATGAACAAGCCCTGCTCTATTTTTGAGAAGGGCTTGTGTTTTTGCCGGCACTCAGCGTTTGCGCTGCGCGCGAATTTCGTCGCGCATTTTGATCGCCGCCGCGCGCGCGGCGTCGGCAAAGTCATCGCCGCTGGACGCGTAGAGAATCGAGCGCGACGCGTTGATGAGCGGACCGATGCCCGCGGCGTTCTTGCCGAATTCGACCGCCTCTGCCAGACTGCCGCCTTGCGCGCCGATGCCCGGCACCAGAAAGACCGCGCGCGGATTGGCGGCGCGGGTCTCCTGCAATTGTTCTGGGTACGTTGCGCCGACGACGAGACCGACATGCCCTTTGCCGGCGAGTCGCGCGGCGAAGCGGGCGACGTTCACGCAGAGCGCTTCCGGCATCGCAGCGATGGCGTCGGTCGCGACGAGCGCATCCTGAAAATCGCTTGCGCTTGGATTCGACGTATGCGCGAGCAGGAAGATGGCGCGGTGTGCGTCTTCCAGGAAGGGCGCGAGCGCGTCCGCGCCGAGGTACGGATTCACCGTCACCGCGTCCGCGCCGAGAACGTCGAACGCAAAGCGCGCGTAACCGCGTGCGCTGGACTCGATGTCGCCGAACTTGGCGTCGAGGATGGTCGGCACATCGCGCGGAATCGCGGCGATGGTCTGCGCCAGATCGTCGATGCCCGCGGCGCCGCGCGCGAGATAGAACGCGAGGTTCGGTTTGTACGCGCACACCACGTCGTGCGTCGCCTCAATGATCGCACGGTTGAACGCGACGACCGCGTCGCGGCGACCGCGGAGCGCCGGCGGGATCGTATCGGCAGCGGTGTCAAGTCCAACGCACAGCCACGAGTCCGCGCGCGTTTGGGCAGCGGATAGTTTATCGCTGAAAGACAATGGAGTGCTCCTTTCACGCATCGCGTATTGCGGATTACGTATTGCGTATACTAATTCCCCAACACTTCTGCCAACAGCGCCATCCGCATAGACACGCCGTTCTTCGCCTGACGGAAGTACGCCGCGTTCGGCAGCGCGTCCACGTCGGTGGTGATCTCGTCGATGCGGGGCAGGGGGTGCATCACCAGCAGGTTCGGCTTGGCGCTCTCGACCACCGCGCGGGTGAGGATGAAAAAGTTTTTCATCTTTTCGTACTGCTTCACCTCCGCAAAGCGTTCCTTCTGCACGCGCGTCATATACACCACGTCGGCTTTTTGCAGCGTCCGCGCCAGATCGTTCGTCTCCTCGACGATAAAATCGCGCGCGCGCAAATAGTCGCTGACCTCGGTCGGCATCGACAGCACGGCGGGCGCGACGAGCGAGAAATCGACCTTGAAGAGCGACAGCGCGCGCGCGAGCGAATGCACCGTGCGCCCGTTCTTCAGATCGCCGACGAGCGCGATGCGCAAGCCGTCGATCGTTTTCTTTTCCGCGCGAATGGTGTAGAGATCGAGCAGCGCCTGGGTCGGATGCTCGCCCGCGCCGTCGCCGGCGTTCAGGATGGGAATGGACGCGGCTTCCGCCGCGACCTGCGCCGCGCCGACGTCGGAATGTCGCAGTACGATCGCGTCGGCGTAGTTCTCGATCGTACGGATCGTATCCGGCAGCGTCTCGCCTTTGGCGACGCTGGACGCGGTCTTGGCTTCCGCGACGGAGATCACGCCGCCGCCGAGCCGCTGCATCGCCGTTTCAAAGGACAAGCGCGTGCGCGTACTCGGTTCGTAGAACACCGTCGCGAGCAATTTGCCGTCGAGCGTTCGCAGACGTTCGCCTTTTTGCAGCCGCGCGGCGAGATCGTCCGCGACCGAAAAAAGTTGTTCCACTTGGTCGCGCGTGAATTGCGCCGCCGTCAAAATGTCCGTCCCTTTGAGATTCATTCTTTTCCTCCACACGGATTTTACGCGCAAAAAAAGACCTTTGAGACGGTACCGCCTCAAAGGTCGCTGATTTCAAAAACCGAAAACCGCAACGACGGGAACTGGGCTTGCCCCGCCAGCCGCGCGAAGGATTTCTCTCGATCATACAGTCTCACGCGTCACCTTCCGAGCCAGCGCCGTTGCTGAACGATTTTCGTTCCGTAGTATATGGGAGTTTGCCGATTTGTCAATTCTAGTCCATTTTTCCTCTTGACAAGTTATTCTCGCCGTGGTACTGTGGAAACCATGACCAGCGCGGTGGATTTTCTTTTGCGGACACAGAACGCGGACGGCGGCTGGGGTTATCGCGCGGGAGGAATGTCGTACGTCGAGCCGACCGCGGCAGTGCTGCTCGCATTGCAGAGCGGCGCTGAACAACGCCGTGCGCGCGATTACCTCTTGTCGATTCAGCGCGCGGATGGCGGCTGGGGCATCGCCGCGATGGACGACGAGAGCGGCTGGATGACCGCATGGGCGGTCCGCGCGCTCGCGCCGTTGCCGGACGCGCGGGACGCGGCGGCGCGCGGCGCGCAGTGGTTGATCGCGACCGAAGGTTTGCGCGTTACGGACGCGCCGTCGCGGGCGATCATCTACCAGCGACTGCAGATCGATTCCACCTTGCGCGGCTGGCCCTGGCAGCGCGGCGACGCGGCGTGGGTGCATCCGACTGCGCTCGCGATGCTTGCGCTGAACGCGGCGGGCAGGTCAGCCGAGCCGCGCGTGCGCGATGGGATCGCATACCTATACGATCGCGTTGTGACCAGCGGCGGCTGGAACATCGGCAATCCGGAAATGCTCGATAAACCGGTGCCGGCGACGATTCAGGACACCGCCGTCACGCTGCTCGCCTTGCGCGCTGCTGGCGAAAGCGCGGAGGATTCGCGCGTCGCGAAGGCGCTCCAGTTTTTGCAACGCGCGACGACGCAAGCGCACACGGCGGTTGAACTTGCCTGGGGCGCGTACGCGCTGCGCGGGTGGAACCTGGCGATTGACGATCTTCTCGCGGGACTGAAAGCGCGGCAAGAATCTGCCGGGAGCTGGCAGGGGAATCCTTTCATCACGGCGATTGCGGCAATCGCAAGTCAAAAGTAAAAAGGTAAAAGTCAAAAGTCGTTCTAAACTGTAGATATGAAAGCTGAATCAAGTTTTCGACTTTCCCGTCGCGCGTTTCTGCGGCTGGCGCTCTTGGGCGGCATTGCCGCCGGCGCGGGTGTGATCTATAAAGTGAGCGAGCCCGTCGGCGTCGATAAGATGGTGCGCTGGATGGCGCGTGGCTATGAAGCGCGCTTCTTCAGCGCCAAGTCGCGCGTGGCGCTCGCGGCGTGCGCGTCGTACGATAGCGCTGTGCTTGGCGCGCTGCGCGGCGCGTGGCAAAACGCGATGCTCCCGGATTTGCGCGGCGCGCGCATCGTGCTCAAACCCAACCTCGTCGATTACGTTGGCAGCAATCCAAGTTACACCCACCCGCGCGTCGTGCAGGCGATGATCCAGCTGGCGCGCGAGATGGGCGCGCGGCAAATCGTCGTCGCGGATGG
>JBBIJS010000208.1:0-5359 GCA_037445855.1 Chloroflexota bacterium
TATTGGTAGGAGTGGAGAGCGAGGTGAGCGCCGGGAAATCCTGGGGCAGGTCCGGCGCGACCACTTGCCACATTTTTTCAGGATGGAGCAAACCCTTCAACTGGTGTTCGCCCAGGTCGCGCAACGTCATTTCCCCGTTCACTTGATCGCCCACCAGGTCGGCGGTGGTGTGGGAGAGTAGAATCTGTCCGCCGTGCGCGGCAGACATGACACGTTGAACCAGCGCGAGCGTGGAATAGCCGGTGTAGCCGCCCGCGACGGTATCCACCGCGCCGGCTTGGGCGACGCCAGTATGGATGCCCATACGGACCAGAAGGGGAGCGGTTCCCCACACTTCGCGTCTCAGCGCGCGCTGCGCGTCCACTGCCGCGTCGAGCGCAGCGGGCGCGGTCGAAAATGCTGAACAGAACGCGTCGCCGATGATCTGAAACACGTGCCCCTGATGCGCTTCGATGGCTTGGCGTAACAGGTCATGATGGCGCGCTCGCAAGTTTTCCCATTGTTCAGGTAACTGTTGCGCGATTTTGGTACTGCCTTCGATGTCGGTGAACAGAAATGTGACAGTACCAGTCGGTAGGTCTTGCCGAACCACATGCGCCTCCAAAAATCAGCAGAGACAAACGCGCCTCCACCCACCGTGAGTGGAGGTAAGCGCAATTATAACCTCAACACACCCGATATGACAATACGGGAAGTCTTCGATCGCAAGCGGTCAGACTTGCTTGTACCTGAAACAATCAGTCGTGTGGTCGTTGACCATCCCCGCTGCTTGCATGAACGCGTAGCAAATGGTCGAGCCAACGAACTTGAACCCGCGTCCTTTCAAATCTTTGCTCATCGCGTCCGACTCTTTGCTTGTTGCCGGGATCTGCTTGATCGATTTGAAGCGATTCTTGATCGGCTTGCCGCCGACGAACTGCCAGATATATCGATCGAACGATCCGAACTCTGCTTGCGCCGCCAGAAACTGCTGCGCGTTGCTGATTGCCGCGCCAATCTTCAGCCGATTCCGGATGATGCCGGCGTCGGCGAGCAAGCGCGTGACGTCGCGCGCGTCGTACTGGGCGATCCGGCGCGCGTTGAAATTGTGGAACGCCTTGCGAAAGTTCTCGCGCTTGTTCAGCACAATTGACCAGCTCACGCCGGCTTGGAAACCATCGAGCAGCAAGAACTCGAATAGCGTCCGGTCGTCGTGCGCTGGCACGCCCCATTCCTCGTCGTGGTACCGGAGCATCAGCGGATTGCTCGTGCCCCACGCACAGCGTTTCATTTATTCGCCTCGTCGCCCAAACACTTGTTCTAAGACGATATTGTATGCAATTTTGCTCGCGCGTCAATAGCCCCGGAAAAAGAAAGGACACGGCGCAACAGCCGTGTCCTTTGGTTCTTTTTGATACTCGTTGGTTTCTACGCCGGCGTCAATACCGGTTCTAGCACGGGCACGCCGCCGTCTCCGCCGTCGCTGGGCGCTTCTTTCACTGTCAGCTTCACTTCGCCGTCAATCACATCGGCGAGCAGGGTGCTGCCGGGCTTGAATTCGCCGGACAGCACACCTTCGGACAGCGGGTCTTCGATCGTGCGCTGGATCGCGCGCTTGAGCGGACGCGCGCCCAGATTCTGATCGAAACCCTGTTCTGCCAGTTTCGTCTTTGCCGCGTCGCTCACTTCCAGCGTCAGCGCGTGCTCATCCAACCGCGGCTTCAAGAGCCGCACCTGGATGTCCACGATGCTGGTGATGTCATCTTTCGTCAGCGCGCGGAAGACCACCACGTTGTCGAGACGGTTCAAGAACTCGGGGCGGAACATCCGCTTGAGCTCCTCCATCAACTTGTCGCGCATCCGCTGATACGCTTCCTCGGCGGTCTTGACTTCATTAGTGCGCTTGCCGCCAAAGCCCAGCACCGCATCGCGCTGAATCAGCTCCGCGCCGATATTCGAAGTCAAGATCAAAATCGTATTGCGGAAATCGACCTTGCGTCCTTTCGCGTCGGCAAGGTGTCCGTCTTCCAGGATTTGCAAAAGCATGTTGAACGCTTCGGGATGCGCCTTTTCGATCTCGTCGAGCAGCACCACCGAGTACGGCCGGCGGCGAATCGCTTCGGTCAGCTGCCCGCCCTCCTCGTAACCGATGTAACCGGGCGGCGCGCCGACGAGGCGCGAGACGCTATGGCGTTCCATAAATTCCGACATATCGATTTGCAGCAGCGCCTTCTCATCGCCGAACATGAATTCCGCAAGCGCCTTCGCCAGTTCGCTCTTGCCCACGCCGGTGGGACCGAGGAAGATGAAGGAGCCGATCGGGCGTTTGGGGTCTTTCAAACCGGCGCGCGCGCGGCGCACCGCCTTCGCGATGTTGCTGATCGCCTCGTCCTGCCCGACGATGCGCGCGTGTAGCGCCTCTTCCATCTTGAGCAAGCGCTGACTCTCTTCCGCCGCGATGCTCGTGACCGGCACGCCCGTCCACATCGCCACCACTTCCGCGATGTCCTCGCTCGTCACTTTCGGCGGCGTCATCGCGGTCGCGTCGATCCAGTTCAATTTCATCTGCTTCAATTTTTCTTTGAGGTCGGTTTCCTTGCCCATCAATTCCGTCGCCAGATCAAACTGCTCGGAATCGACCGCCGCCTGTTTTTCCATTTGGACGGCTTTGATCGCCTGATCGGCTTGCTGATATTCCGGCGGCTTGGGCACTTTGTACATCCGGACGCGGCTGGACGCCTCGTCGATCAGATCGATCGCCTTGTCAGGCATGAAGCGATCGGTCACGTAGCGCGCGGCGAGCTGCGCGGCGGAGGTGAGCGCCTCGTCTGTGATCTTCAACGCGTGGTGCGCCTCATACCGCGACCGCAGCCCTTTCAGGATTTGAATCGTCTCGTCGATCGAGGGTTCTTCGACGCGCACCGGCTGGAAGCGGCGCTCCAGCGCGGCATCGCTCTCGATGTGCTTACGGTATTCTTCCATCGTCGTCGCGCCGATGACCTGGAGTTCGCCGCGCGACAAGGCGGGCTTGAGTATATTCGCGGCGTCGACCGCGCTGCCGGCGGAGCCGGCGCCGACGACCATGTGCAGCTCGTCGATGAACAAGATCGTCTTGCTGCCTTTCAGTTCGTCGATCACGCGTTTCATCCGCTCTTCAAACTGCCCGCGATAGATCGTGCCGGCGACCAGCGAGCCAACGTCGAGTTGGACGACGCGCTTGTTCAGCAATGGACCGGGCACGTTGCCGTCGATGATCTGCTGCGCCAGTCCTTCGACAATCGCGGTCTTGCCGACGCCCGGCTCGCCAACGAGCGCGGGGTTGTTCTTCGTGCGGCGCGATAAAATCTGAATGACGCGCTCGATCTCTTTCTGCCGCCCGACGACCGGATCGAGTTTGTGCTCTTCCGCCATCGCGGTCAGGTCGGTCGCGAGCTGGTCGAGCAACGGCGTTTTTGAATCGCTCTTTTTGCGTTCGGCGCTCTTTTCCGGCGTCGCTTCCATCACGGCTTTGGACAACTGGTTGCGGACTTTGTCCGGGCTGATGTTGAGACTCTTGAGCACATTCACCGCGATGCCATCGCCCTCGCGCACGAGACCGAGCAGCAAATGCTCCGTGCCGATATAGTGGTGTCCCATTCGTCGGGCTTCGTCAACCGCCAGCTCGATCACGCGCTTGGTGCGCGGCGTCAAGCTCAGCCGCGCGCCGGAGGTCGCTTGCCCGCGCCCGACGATATCTTCGACGACTTGCCGCACGCGTGCCTGATCGACTCCCAGGTCACGCAGGACTTTGGCGGCAAGCCCTTCTTCTTCTCGAATCAGCCCGAGCAGGACATGCTCCGTGCCTATATAATTGTGATTCAAGCGCGCCGCTTCTTCCTGCGCGTACGTCAGGACGCGTCGCGCGCGCTTGGTGAATTTTTCCAGTTTATCCGACATCACGATACACCTCTTTTGGCAAGCCGTCAGAATTGTTGCTCCGACGCGCGACTTGCGGCGCGGCGGGTACGAAAGGCGTCCCATAATGAGCAGGGACGCCGGTGTAGCTGCATGGTTACTGCGGGGTGGTTTGTTCTTCGCTGCCTGGATCGGGCCACTCTTCTTCGGGGGCATCCAGCGGCGTGTCGTACTCGGAGTACTCCTCGGTCGCGCGCTTGAGACTTAGCCCCAGCCGCCGCCGCGCCGCATCGATGCGAATGACGCGCAGCGTGACCGTATCGCCTTCTTTGACGACTTCCTTGGGATGCTGAATCCGCCGGTCGGCTAATTCCGAAATGTGAACCAAGCCCTCGATGTTATCGTCGAGTCGCGCAAAGGCGCCAAACGACGCCAGCTTTGTAATCTTGCCGGTCACCAGTTGACCCACTTTGTAGCGTTCTTCAACAGTCGTCCACGGTTCGGGTTGCAGTCGTTTCAAGCTCAACGCGATGCGTTCGCGCTCGCGGTCAACCGACAGGACTTGGACTTTGACTTGATCGCCCACCTTCACCAAATCGCCGGGATGATTGATCTTGGTCCACGAAAGCTCAGACAAGTGGACCATCCCATCGACGCCGCCCAGCGCAACAAAGACGCCAAAATCGGCGACGCTGGTGACGGTGCCGGTGCGGATTTCGCCCTCTTTCAATTCCGTCAGCAGGCGATCCTTTTGTCCTTTGCGCATCTCGCGCGACGCCGCGCGCTCGGACAGGATGAGCCGATTCCGCTCGCGATCTAATTCGATCACTTTGAGGTAAAGTTTCTTGCCGACTAGCGCGGCGAGATCCGATTCACCGCTCTCGCCGGGCGTGGCTTCGGGTCGGCGGCGGAAGGTGTTCTCCAATTGCGTGGCAGGCACAAAGCCGCGGACTTTGCCGACGCGCACGATGAGGCCGCCTTTGTTGAACCCGGCGACTTGCGCTTCAAAGACCTGGTCGGACTTTAGCAATTCTTCCGCGTCGCGCCAATCTTGTTCCATCTGGGCGCGCACCAGAGATAGGACGATGTTGCCTTCGCGATCCTCGGTGTGGACGATGCACACGAGCATGCGATCCCCCACCTGAATTTTTTTGATCGCGTCGCTGCTCATCGCTTCCAATTCGCTTTGATCGACAATGCCTTCTGACTTGGCGCCGATGTCGATCAAGATTTCGCGTGGATCGACGCGGACGACCGTGCCGGCAACGATGTCGCCGTACTTCAGACTCTTAAAACCTAAATCCAGGTCTGATAGCTCGCTCATCGCGTTCTTGGTCGTCGTCTGAGCGTTATCTCCCTTTGGCTTGCCTCCCTGAGGACTCTTCAGTCCTCCCGCTGCAACCATTCGCTTTCCCCCGCGCACCAATTTGACTTACGCTAGTATTATAGCCACTTTCTGCGCAATTGGCAACCCCGCTGTGACTGG
>JBBIJS010000209.1:0-3273 GCA_037445855.1 Chloroflexota bacterium
GTCGGCGGCTTGGGGTTCGCGGCAAGCGGCAACATCGGCGACCAGTTCGCGGTGTTCGAGCCGACGCACGGCTCCGCGCCCAAGTACGCGGGGCAGAACAAAGTGAATCCGATCGCGACATTCCTTGCCGCGAAACTGATGCTGGACTGGCTCGGCGAAGCAGAAAAGGCGACGCGCCTAGAGAACGCCATTGCCGCCGTTATCGCCGAAGGACGCGTCCGCACGTACGATATGAGCGGCAAGAGCACGACGATGGAGATGGCGGAAGCGGTGGCGGGGAAACTCTGACGGATGACCGGTGACGGACGACCGAGGGTTTTCCGTCTTCCGTCCTTCGTCGTCCGTCGTGCTTGCGAAATCGCTCAACGTCCGCTATAATGGCAAACATGACAATGACCAACGAACAATTCATCGCACTCGCAAAAGACCTCGTCGCAGCGGCGACGGAGAAGAACATCCCGCTGCGGGTGCTGGGCGGCGTTGCGATCTTGATGGCGTGCCCCAGCATCGACGAGACCCACCCCAAGTTGCAGCGAACGTTCAAGGATTTGGATTTCGTCACGGGGCAAAAAGATTTCGACGCGCTCGCGCCGTTGCTCGCGACGCGCGGCTTGATGCTGCGCACGAAAGAACCGATGCGGCTGGTGTTCGACAAGGACGGCGTCGAGATCGAAGTTTTGGGTTCGGGTTTTCTGGAGGATCATCGAATCGATCTGGGACCGCGCTTGGCGCTCGCGACGCCCGCTCTGCCGCTCGCGGATTTGCTCTTGATTAAACTGGCGCGCGTCAAATTTGTCGAGAAGGACATCCAGGATTCGATCGCGCTGTTGCTCGATCACCGCGTCGGGCGCGGCGAAGGCGAGGACCAGATCGACCGCGAGTACATTGCGAAGCTGACGGGGACAAACTGGGGATTGTTCACGACGACCTACGACAACACCGTGGAGTTGGAAAAGATTCTCGACCAGTATCTGGAGCCGGAAGAGGCGCAACTCGTGTGGCGACGCATCGAGTTGCTGCAAGAGGATATGGACAAGGAACCGAAATCTTTCACTTGGATGGTCAACCAGTTTCTCAAACGTCCAACGCAAGTGCCACGCTAGATATATAGAGACGACCTGCCAGGTCGTCTCTTGCTTATACCGCAAATTCGTACGAACAATTCGGACACCGCACCAATCCGCATTTCTCCGCGAGACCGCACGCCGCGCACGGCGGCGCTTCTCGCGGAGAAAATTTTTTTCCACACAGCGGACAGCGAATGGTCGTCGGCTCGTCAACGACTTCCGTCGTCCGTCTTTCGTCGGCGGTCTTTTCAAAGAATTGCCAGCGCATAGTGCGCGATCCCTCCCACTCCAATCGCGAGCGCGATCGTGAACGCGGCGATGCTCAGCGCGGCGCGCGTCCCCAACTCCCGGCGCAGCACCGCGAATGTCGCAACGCACGGAATGTAGAGCGTGTTCACGAGCGCGTACACGAAGAGCTGCTGCGGCGACATGAACGTCAATAAATTGTGCGCCCCCGCGCCGTACTGAACGAGCGCCAGCGTGACCAGGAATTGGAGCGCCAACTCCTTCCGCAGGATCGCGAAGACCAACGTCAGCCCCGCGACCGCGGGCAGCCCCAGCCAGCCCTGCACGACCGGCGCCAGCGGCGCATCAAGCATCCAAATCGTCCCCGATTCGTACAGCGCGCCCATCACGAAACTGCCGATGAGCACGATCGGCAGCGCCATCACGACGTACTCTTTGAAGCGGTACCACGTCTTGCGCGCGATCACGCGCGGCAGCGGCACGCGGAAAGGGAACATCTCCATCACCAGATCGTCGGAGCGACCGGGCAGCACGCGGTTCAAGCCAATGCCCACGGCGATCAAGATTGCCAGCGCGATCAAGAGCAGCGCCGCGCCGGCTGGCCAGCCCGCAAACATCGCCACGCCGCCGGCGATGACGGCGATGCGCGCGCTGCACGGCGTCAGCACGATCAGCGTGCTGGCGATCACGCGCTCGCGGCGCGTCGTCAGGACGCGCGTGCCCATGATCGCCGGGACGTTGCAGCCCGCGCCGGCGAGGAGCAGAATCACCGCGCGCCCGTGCAGTCCCAGCCGCTTCATCAGCGCGTCGAGCAGGAACGCAATGGAATTCATATAGCCGCTGTCTTCTAGAATCGCCAGCGCGGCGTAGAACGTCAACACGTACGGAATCCCGACCTCGAGGGCGGCTTCGATCCCCGCGTCGAATCCCCAGAGCGCGATCCGTCCCAGCGCGCCGTTACCCAAGACGAAACCGACGAAAAGTCGCAGAGGGGGTGAGACGATGGCTTGCCACCCGCTGGAGAAAATAACGCTGAGCGTCCCGCCCGCCCAAAAGAGAAACGCGAACAGCGCGATGAGGACAACGAGGAGTGTTGGGATGCCGGTCAGCGGCTGAATGGACCAGCGCCACAGTTTGACCGACAGCGGCTCGCGCACGACCGATTGGAGCTGCGCGTCGCGCGCAATCGCCCGCGCCAGTTCGTTCCGCGCCCGCGGAATATGTAGACTGAGCGGCTCGCCCACGCGCGCTTGTACCTCCGCGGCGAGTTGCCGCGCGCGCACAATGACGGCGTCGCCGTGCGGCAGCTGCTCGATCAGGCGCGTCAACGCCGGGTCTTGTTCCAGCAGCAGGATGGACAGAGCGCGCGGCGATAAATTGTACGGCGTCGCGCCGAGGTTGGCGCGGATCACGCGGTCGAGCGCGCTGATCGCGGCTTCGATCTCGCTGTCGTATGCGGGTGGATCGATCGCGCGGTCGAGCGGCAACCGAACGACCGCCGCGATCAGCGCGTCGATGCCTTCGCCGCGCGTGGCGACCGTTGGCACGACCGGCACGCGCAACTCGCGCGCCAGCCGCGCGGCGTCGATGGCGATGCCAGCGCGCGCGGCTTCGTCGATCAAATTTACCGCGACGATCATCGGCAGACCGAGATCGAGATATTGCAGGACAAGGTAGAGGTTGCGCTCGAGGTTCGTCGCGTCGGCGATCGCGACAATCGCGTCGGGCGGGTCCTCCAAAACGGCTTGCCGCGCGACCCACTGGTCATCGCTCAGCGCGCCCAGCGCGTACGTCCCCGGGAGATCGATCACGCCGATGCGTTTGTCCTGCCAATGCGTTACGCCAAAGTTGAGCGCGACGGTCTTGCCGGGATAGTTCGCGGTTTCGACGCTCGCGCCGGTCAAGCGATTGAATAGACTCGACTTGCCGACGTTGGGATTGCCGGCAAGCGCGATCGTCA
>JBBIJS010000209.1:3373-5337 GCA_037445855.1 Chloroflexota bacterium
ACCCAGACGCGCGCGGCGAGATCGTGTCCCAACGCGTAATGGGCGCGTCCCACGCGCACGAGCAGCGGTCCATCGAACGGCGCCTTGTTTTCGATTTCAATTTCGACATTCGGCAGCAGACCGAGTGTGGCAAAGTGCTGGAGCGCCGCCGGCGTTTCCAGCGCGATGCGTGCAATCCGAGCGCGGGTGCGCGGCGCGCAATCGGTCAGCGACCGCGCGGCGATATGCGCTCCTTCTCCGCGCGCGCCGGGAATCGGATTACCGTGCGGGCAAGTCACCGGCTCGCCGAGTTGACGCGCGAGCTGTCGTTCGGCTTCCGCCGTCACGGTGTGTTCGAGTTTGTCTGCCTCTTCGTGCGCGCGTGTCCAATCCAGACCGAGCACATCGGTGAAAAGTCGTTCGGCGAGGCGATGCCGGCGCAGCAGGGCGAGGGCACGCGCGCGACCGGCATCCGTGAGCGCGAGCGTTCCATCGGTATCGACGCGGATCAGCGTCTGTTGAATGAGAGCGTCCAAGGGCGGGTCGATTTTGAAGGTCAAGGTATCCGCGAGGTCGGCGGAGGTTAGCGCGTGGGCGTTCTCTTCCGCGCGCGCCAACGTCAGCAAGAGCATCTCCTGCGATTCAGTTGAAGATGGATGGGAGCGCTGGAAAACTCGCGCCAGCAAGCTTCGGAATGAGATCACGGGAGCACCTCTGAAGGTAAGACAACAAAAACGCTCGACGTTAGTATATACTAACGTCGAGCGGGCGTCAAGAGATTTGGGTCAAGGATTGGTCAGAATCGGGTCAGAGTTTGTAAGAGAACCTTGCGAAGGGTCTCCTTCGGCTCCGCTCAGGATGCCTTCGCAAGATTTACACGTTGAACCGAATGTTCAGGATGTCGCCGTCCAGCACGACGTACTCCTTGCCCTCCAGTCGCAGGACGCCCCGCCGGCGCGCCTCCGCCAGATCGCCCGCGGCGATCATAGCGGAGTACGAAATCACCTCCGCGCGAATAAAGCCGCGCGCGAGATCGGTGTGAATTACGCCTGCGGCTTCCACCGCGGTCGCGCCCACGCGGACGGTCCACGCGCGCACCTCGTCCTCGCCGACGGTGAAGAATGATTGCAACCCCAGCAGCCCGTACGAGAGGCGGATTACTTTCGATAGACCTGGCTCCGCGATGCCGTACTCTTTGAGGAACTCCTGCGCGTCCGCCGGCGCCATCTGCGCGAGTTCCATTTCCAGTTTGCCTTGCAGCGCGGCGAGCCGCGTCCGCTGATGATCGTACTTGACGATGGTGCTTGGATCGCTCACCGCGCGGTCGCCGGTGTTGAACAGGACGAGTTGCGGCTTGGCGGTGACGAGCGCGAGGTTCTTCATGATGCGCAGCTCGTCTTCGCTTTGCGCCAGATCGCGCAGCGGCTTGCCAGCTTCCAACTGCGGCTTGAAGCGCTGCATCAGCGCCTGCTCTTTCAATTGCGCGTCGCGCTCCGCCGGCGTGCCGCCGCGCTTGCCGAGCGTCGCTTCGAGCCGTTCCAGCCGCCGCTCGACGACCGCGAGATCGGACAGGAGCAGCTCCGTGTCGAGGATTTCGAGATCGCGCGCGGGGTTGATTGTCTCTTCGATGTGCGGCACGGTCGGGTCCTCAAACGCGCGGACGACGTGCAGGAGCGCATCGTTCTGCACGATCTGGTTCAGGAGAGCGCCGTCGATGCCGCCCTTTTCACCGATGCCGCGCGCGAGTCCGGCGATGTCGTTGTACTGCACCTGCGCGCGCGTCGTCTTCTTTGGGCTAAACATTTTCGAGAGTGTGTCGACGCGCGGGTCGGGCACATCGACCATGGCGGTGTGGACTTCGAGTTTGCCGGACGAGAACGCGGCGGTCTCGATCTTGCCGCGCGTCAGCGCGTTGAAGACGGTGGTTTTACTGCTGTTAGGGAGTCCGATGATTCCGATTTGCATGGGGAGGAGTATAGCACAGC
>JBBIJS010000210.1:0-2361 GCA_037445855.1 Chloroflexota bacterium
TTCATCGCGCAACCTCCTTTGTAAGGTTCGGTGTCGCCGGGTTGCGGAATTATATTAACACAACTCACGCGCGCCGTCAAGCACTTGCGCAATCTGCCAGCCGTGCTATAATTTGACCGAATCAAATTTCGGAAAGGACTTGCCAATGTCTGCGAAGAAAAATAGTTTTGGCGCACGCGCGACCCTGGGCGACTATACGATTTATCGACTCGACCGGCTCGCCCAGACCGGCGGCGCGGCGAACCTGGAGCGATTGCCTTTTTCGATCCGCATTCTTCTCGAGTCGCTCCTGCGAAACGAGGACGGCTATCTTGTGACGGCGGACGATGTAAAACATCTCGCCGCGTGGAACGCCGCCGCGCCGGCGCCGCACGAGCTGCCGTTTATGCCCGCGCGCGTGATCATGCAGGATTTTACCGGCGTGCCGTGCATCGTCGATCTGGCGGCGATGCGCGACGCGGTCAAGCGGCTCGGCAAGGACGCGAAGAAGATCAACCCGCTCGTGCCGGTCGATCTGGTGATCGATCATTCCGTGCTGGTGGATTATTTCGGTACCGCCGATGCGCTGGAGAAGAACGCGCAACTGGAATTTGGGCGCAACCGCGAGCGGTACGAGTTTCTACGCTGGGGCGCGCAGGCGTTCCAGAATCTGCGCGTCGTGCCGCCGGCGACCGGCATTGTGCATCAGGTCAATCTCGAATATCTCGCGCAGGGTGTGTTGACGCGCGATGGCGAATTATTTCCCGATACGCTCGTCGGCACCGACTCGCATACGACGATGATCAACGGACTCGGCGTGCTGGGCTGGGGCGTCGGCGGCATCGAAGCGGAAGCGGTGATGCTGGGTCAGCCGCTCTACATGGTCACGCCGCAAGTCGTGGGTTTCAAACTGCACGGCGCGCTGCGCGAGGGCGTCACCGCGACCGATCTCACGCTGACCGTCACGCAGATGCTGCGCCGCAAGGGCGTCGTCGACAAATTTGTGGAATTCTACGGACCCGGGCTATCGACCATTTCATTGCCCGACCGCGCGACGATCGGCAATATGGCGCCGGATTACGGCGCGACGATGGGCTTCTTCCCGACCGACGACGAGACGCTGCGTTACCTAAGGCGCACCGGGCGCAAGTCCGCGGATTTGCTCGAACGGTACGCGAAGGAGCAGGGACTGTTCCGCACCGACACTTCGCCAGACCCGGCGTTCAACGACGCGCTCGAACTTGATCTCGCATCGGTCGAGCCGAGTCTCGCCGGTCCGAAAAAACCGGAAGAGCGCGTGGCATTGCGCGATTTGAAAACGCGCCTGCACGAGTCGCTGACGAAGCCGGTGGTGAAAGGCGGCTACGGTCTGTCCGAAAGCGATCTCAGCAAGCAAGTGAGCGTCCAATCTCCATTTTCCAATCTCCAACGTCCAATTACTCACGGCGCGGTCGTGCTCGCGGCGATCACGTCTTGCACGAACACGAGCAATCCGTCGGTGATGATCGCCGCGGGCTTGCTCGCGAAAAAAGCCGCGGAAGCCGGATTGCAGGTTCCACCGCACGTCAAGACCTCGCTCGCGCCCGGCTCCAAAGTCGTGACCGAGTATCTAGACAAAGCCGGGCTTTCGGCGTATTTTGAGAAACTGGGATTCTTCACGACCGGGTATGGCTGCACGGTGTGCATCGGCAACAGCGGTCCACTGCCGGAGCCAGTCGCGAAAGCGGTGATGGAAGGAAATCTCGTCGCCGCGGCGGTGATTTCCGGGAATCGCAATTTCGAGGGGCGCGTGCATCCACAGGTCAAGGCAAATTTCCTCGCGTCGCCGCCGCTCGTCGTCGCGTACGCGCTCGCGGGGACGACGGACATCAATCTCGATAGCGAGCCGCTGGGCGCGGGCAAGAATGGCAAGCCGGTTTTCCTGCGCGACCTGTGGCCCTCGCAGAAAGAGATCGCCGACGCGATGGCGGCGTCGATTGACCCGGCGATGTTCACGAAATCGTACGGCAACGTCTTTGACGGCAATCCGACGTGGAACGCGATTCCGGTCAGCGGCGGTGAAGCATTCGCGTGGGATGCCAAATCGACCTATATACAGAATCCACCTTTCTTCACCGATCTCAAGCCCGAACTTGCGCCGCTGCGCGAAATCCGCGGCGCGCGCGTCCTCGGCGTCTTTGGCGATGGCATCACGACCGATCACATTTCGCCGGCGGGCGGCATCGCTAAGAATTCGCCGGCGGCGAAATATCTGATGGAGCGCGGCGTCGAGCCCAAGGATTTCAATCAGTACGGCACCCGGCGCGGCAACCACGAGGTTTTGATGCGCGGTACGTTCGCCAACATCCGCATCAAAAATCTGATGCTCGGCGGCGAAGAGGG
>JBBIJS010000210.1:2461-5321 GCA_037445855.1 Chloroflexota bacterium
GTCGTCCGTCACGAGCCGAAGAAGATGACGATGTATGACGCCGCAATGGAGTACCAGCAAGCCGGCGTCCCGCTTATCGTCATTGCCGGCAAAGAGTACGGCACCGGCTCGTCGCGTGACTGGGCGGCAAAGGGTCCCGCGCTGCTCGGCGTGAAAGCGGTCATCGCGGTTTCGTTCGAACGCATCCACCGCGCGAACTTGGTCGGTATGGGCGTGTTGCCGCTGCAATTCATGCCGGGCGAGAACGCGGAAGCGCTCGGTTTGACCGGACGCGAGGTGTACGACATCGTAGGCATCAACGACAGTATGCAACCGCGGCAAGAGTTGAAAATCAGAGCGACGAATGACGAAGGACGGATGACGGAATTCAAAGCGATCGCGCGGCTTGATACGCCGGTGGATGTGGACTATTACAAGAACGGGGGCATCTTGCAGACGGTGCTAAGAGGGTTGATGCGGTAGGAAAGGGAGATTTGACTAGGCGGCGGTGGAAGATGTGGAAGCCGAAGAGGCGTTCTTCAACCGCGTCAAACTTCGTCGTTCAGGAGACCGTTATTATCTCTACGGTATGACTGATGAAGGCAGGTTTTTGTTCGTTGTATTCATTTGGAAACAACACGGGCGTCCGCGTGTGATCAGCGCACGAAATATGACTGCTTCCGAGCGCCACTACTATGGAAGGAAATAAGATCGATGAAACGACAAACAAAGCGTCTCGCCATCCCCAAGTTTGCGACAGAGAAGGACGAGCGCCAATTCTGGGCAACGCATGACTCTACGCGCTATTTCGGGTCGATGCGGGAGATCAAGGAGCCACTGCAAGACGCACGCCCGAGTAAGAAAGCCATTTCCATTCGGGTTGATGAGCCGGCTTTGGCTGAACTCAAACGCGTGGCAGGGAAGAAGGGGCTGGGCTATCAGACTTTGATGCGTATGTGGGTGCTCGAACGCCTGGAACAGGAAGCAGCAAAGCGAGGATAGTCCGCCTGGGGAGCATGATCGTTATGGCGAATCGCTGCCGCGTGTCGATGAAATTTGGATTCGCGCAATTCGCATTGAGCTCGCTCGCCGCGTGTACTGCGGCTCCGCAAGTCAGTCCGCCGCTCCCGCGCAACGTCGCCGCGCTGCACGCCGCGCAAGCCGGCGCGCTCGGTGAACCGGCGCTCGTCGAATTCTACACAACCGATTGCCCGAGCTGCCGCGCGATTCGCGCGGAGATGGGCGTTCTCGATCAGCGCTACGACGGCAAGGTCAAGTTCATCTACCTCGACGCGGATTTGCCGTAATCGCAGCCGTACCTCGCGCAATTCAAGGTGCGCGGCGTGCCGACGCTCGCGCTGCTCGACCGTCGCGGGCGCGTCGTGGCGAACCTGCCGGGCTGGCTCGGCGAACCAGCGATGACGACTGCGTTGAGCGACCTCGCGGCGCAGCCGCGTTAGAGAATCGTTAGGGAGTTCCGATTTTAACGGAATCTTGATTGACAAAGCCGCGAACGGGTGTAAGATTTTAGCGAAATGATTTCCAAACTCAACTCCACCGCTAGTTCCGCGCCCCGCGTCCTTTTGAAGTGCCTCTGTAGCCGCGCGTCGTCTTGAGCGCGTGCGCTTTTCTGCCGCGCGCTCATCGGCGGCGCGATCCTAATTTCGGCGATGAGCGATTCCAGTCACAGAAAGATCGATGCGATTTTACCGGCTCGGTAAGCCGGGCGCGTTGGAGACAGCGCGTGAAACGCGTTTTCGTTTCACAGACATTGGAAACTCATCGCCAAACTTTCGGCGGTGAGTTTTTGATTTCACAGGAGAATGAGAAATGAATGACCCAATCCATCAAGTCGATCACGCGGCTCTGCGAGTCAACCAAGCCGCGATCATTACGTTGTTGATCGTCGCCTTTGTTTTGAACGTACCCGCGCTGGTCGCGCTCGTTGCGCTGGTCATGTTAATCGGCGCCGCGCTGCGTCAGCCCGGCTTCAAGCCGATCTACGCGGGATTCCTCAAGCCGCGCGGCATCGTCAAGCCGGAGGTGATCGAAGATAATCCGCAGCCGCACATCTTTGCCCAAGGCATGGGCGGATCGGTGCTTCTGATCGCACTCGCGGGCTTTTGGCTGGGCAGCGCGGTGATCGGCTGGACGCTGACGTGGCTGGTCGTCGCGCTGGCGGCGCTGAACCTGTTCGTGGGTTTTTGCGCGGGTTGTTTTGTCTATTACTGGCTGAGCCGCCTGAGCGTACCCGGCTTTGTTGTCCAGCCGCCGCCGGGAACTTTTCCCGGTATGCGTCCAACCGGAAGGGTGAGTTGATGGAAATTCTGTTGCGACTGGGCGTTGCGGCGGTAATTGTTGCCGCGGGCGTCGCGCTGTATGTGGCAGCGACAAAACTCCGCTTATATTTCCTCAGCCGCCGCGCGAACGACCGCCGCAATTCAAGCGGACTTGATCTGCGGAGCGGCGCGCCGGCGATTCTGTACTTTACGACGCCCGATTGCGTTCCTTGCCGCACCGTGCAAGGTCCAGCGATCGAAGAACTGCGCGCGCAGTACGGCGAGCGTTTGCAGATCATCAAAGTAGACGCCGCGCAGCGCACGGATCTGGCGAACGCGTGGGGTGTCCTGACCGTGCCGACGACGTTCATCATTGACGGGCACGGGCAGCCGCGGCACGTCAACAATGGCGTGACGCCGGCGCCGCGCCTGCGCCAACAGCTGCGCGAGTTCGGCGGCTTGTACGATCCGATCACCGAACCGCTGCGCGCGGTGGCGCCGAAAAAAGGCGAGGTGTTTCGCGCGCCCCGCGGATAATCGAAAGACCTTCCAGGTTTTCTCCAACAGCGACTTGGGCTTTTCAATTTGTCGCCGCGCAGCCC
>JBBIJS010000211.1:0-5296 GCA_037445855.1 Chloroflexota bacterium
GGCGCAGCCGTCGGCGGCGCGGCAGTGGGCGCGGGCGTCGGCGCCGGCGCGCACGCGGCGACGATCACTGCGAGCATCAGAACGAGCGCGAGCACGAGATACTTTTTCATCGAACCATTCCTCCTTTTCGATTTACGCACTTTTCGATTTCCAAACTTCGATGCGATAACTATGGCTAATGGTGAACGAGATCACCTCCTTCGGTTGGGTCGATGGGTGGTTAGGTAGTTAGGTAGTTAGGTGGCTCGAACCAACGCCTAATCACCCAACAACCGAACCACCGAATTGAACTACCCGCGGATTCCGACGGTCGCGATTCCTTCGACGAACCAACGCTGCAAGATCAGATAGACGATGATGACCGGGATGACGCTGATGGTGACCGCCGCGAGCAAAAGTTGGATCTGCGTGCCCGCATCACCGATGAAGGTGGTCATCGCGACCTGGATCGGGCGCATCTCCGGGCGATTGGTCACGAGGAGGGGCCACATCAGCGAGTTCCAACTCGCGAGGAAGGTGAACAAGCCGCTCGTGATCAACGCCGGGCGCGAGAGCGGCAGCACGATCGACGCGAGGAAGCGCAGCTGCGTGCAGCCGTCCATCACCGCCGCGTCGTGTAATTCCTGTGGGATCGACCGGAAGAATTGGCGCAGCAGAAAAATGCTGAATGCGCTGGCGATCCACGGGATGATGAGAGCTTGGTATGTATCTGACCACTGCAGATTGCGGATCACGATAAAGTTGGGGACCAGCGTCACTTCAAACGGCACCATCATCGTCGCCAGCAGGACGATGAAGAGCGCGTCGCGTCCGGGAAACTCCATCCGCGCGAACGCGTACGCGGCGAGCGTCGAAGTGATGAGTACGCCGGCGACGGTCGCGCCCGCCATAAAGATCGTGTTCGCAAAGTAACGTGGAAAGAACTCGACCGCGTTCCACGCGTCGACGTAATTCGAGAACAGCCAGCGCGTCGGCAGAAAATTTTCGGCGGCGGACGCTTCGGCGTATCCTTTGAGCGAGGTGAGCACCATCCACGCAAAGGGGAAGAGCGCCCACAGCGCGCCGGCGATCAGGATAATGTAGATGAGGGTCTGGGTCAATCCGCTCTTCAAGCGATCCGACTTTATCGTCACAGTCATGGTCCTATTCTTACGCGCGCGACCGCCGGTCGAGCACGCGGAAATTGAACAGCGTGAACGCGAGGATGATGAGCGAAAGCAAAATCGCAATCGCGGAGGCGTAGCCGTAGTTGGAGTAGGAGTACAGTTGATCGAACATATACACCGTCAGCGTGCTGGTGCTGCCGAGCGGACCGCCGAGACTCTGCGACGCGGCATTGTTCATCGCAAAGATGTGGTTGAAGGATTGCAGCGAGCCGATCACGGAAATCACGATGACGAAGAACGTGGTCGGCGCGAGCAGCGGCAAAGTGATGTGGCGAAAGAGCTGAATGCCATTCGCGCCGTCGATGCGCGCCGCCTCGTACAGCTCGCTGGAGATGTTCGTCAAGCCGGCGAGGAAAATTACAATGTCATAGCCCATCATTTGCCAGATCGAGAAAATGGAGACGCCGATCAACGCGAGACTGGGACCGTTCAGCCAGGATGGAATAGTGACATGCATGCTTGCGGCGATGAGTTCGCCGATGCCGGACGGCTCGATGAGCCAGCGGAGCGCCGGCAAGCCCAGCCGCGTGAGAATAAAGTTCGCTAGACCGCTGCGCGGATCGAATACAAACGCCCACACAATCGCGGAGCCAACGGTGGAGACCACATAGGGCAGGAAGAAAATAGCGCGGAAAAAGCCGCGCGCTTTCACGAAGGGCTGATAGAGCAAATACGCGAAGAACAATCCCAGCGCCATCGTCAGCGGCATCGTCAGCAGCGCATAGGTGAAGGTCGTCACCAGCGCGTTCCAGAAATCGCCGCCGGTCAAGGCGCGGACGTACTGATCGAGACCGACGAACTGGAATTTGTTGATTGCGCCCTTGTTCATGCTGACGTAGATCGCGTAGAAGACCGGCAGGATGTGGAAGATCGTGATGATGGCAAACGCCGGCAGGAGGTAGAGGTACGCCGTCCATTGGATGCGCCGCCGCGCAACGGAACGCAGTGGACTCCGCGCGCGCGTCGGTGGGGTTTGCGCCAAAGTTACAATCTCGGTCACGCCGTGTTCCTCCGCTGCGAGGCGAGTGGCAGTTATTGAAAAACAGTACCGATCCAAACCCGATTATACCTAAAACTTGTGCGTTTGACAATTCGATTGATTGACAAGGCGTTTCATTACTGTTAGAATCGGCACTGCAATGAGCGACAAGATATTGATCGAGGGCGCGCATTTCTTCGCGCGGCATGGCGTCAGCGATGAAGAGCAGCGTCTCGGCGGACGTTACGTCGTCGATGTGGAGCTGCAGCGCGACCTGTCGCGCGCGGCGGCGAGCGACCATCTCGCGGACACGATCAGTTACGCCGCGGTGTACGCGACGGTGCGTGAAGTGGTCGGAGGCAAATCGTTTCGATTGGTCGAAGCGTTGGCGGAACACATCGCGCAGACGCTGCTCGCGCGCTACACCGCGGAAATGGTGATGGTGCGCGTGAGAAAGCAGCCGCCGCCGCTGGATGGGGTGGTCGATTCTGCCGGCGTGGAGATTACGCGCCGCCGCGGAGAAAAGTGAAACGCGTTTCGAATGGCGTAGTGCGTAACCCGGAAATGGGATGAAAGAAAAAGGGAAGCACGGTTTCATCATCGTCTACACCGGCGATGGTAAAGGCAAGACCACGGCGGCGATCGGCATGGCGATGCGCGCGATCGGACGGGGCTGGAAGGTGCTGATGGTGCAGTTCATGAAAGGCACCTGGCATTACGCCGAGCTGGATACGGCGAAGCGGCTCGCTCCGGATTTTGAGATCGTGCCGATGGGGGCGGGTTTTTACAAAATCCTCGACGATCATTCTACTGAGGCAGAACATCGCGCGGCGGCGCTCCGCGCGCTCCAGTTCGCGCGCGCAAAGTTGGATTCGGGCGAGTACGATCTGCTCATTCTCGACGAGGTGAACAACGCGCTCAGCACCGGTTTGCTCCCGTGGCGCGACGTGATGGAACTGCTCGACGCCAAGCCGGCGGATTGCAGCATCGTGCTGACCGGGCGCGGCGCGCCGCCAGAACTGATCGACCGCGCCGACCTGGTGACAGAGATGCGCGAGATCAAGCACCCGTACCAAAAAGGAATCCTCGCGCAAAAAGGAATCGACTTTTGATTTGAGATTTAGGATTTCAGATTTACGGTCCGCCCAATTGGATGGCATTGCGTTCAAATCCTAAATCTGGAATCGTAAATTAGGTGGAGGCACACATGGCAGACAGCGTGAACCTGAAAATCGGCGACACCGCGCCTGACTTTGATTTGCCGGGCGTCATCACCAAACCCGAAGTGCAGCGGGTCCAAGTTCAATTGAGTGAGTATCGCGGGCGCAAGCATGTGGTGTTGGCATTTCATCCCTTTGCGTTTACCGCGACCTGAGACAAGCAGATACCTTCTTACGACGCGCAACGCGATGAATTCGAGAAGGTGCATAGCCAGGTTCTGGCTATCAGCTGCGATCCGGTCCAGTCCAAGCAAGCGTGGGGCAAATCGCTCGGCGGCATCGCGTATCCGCTGGTGGCAGATTTCTGGCCGCACGGCGAGATGAGCCGAAAGTACGGCGTCTTCAACGACAAGCTCGGTCGCCCCGACCGCGCGATCTTCATCGTCGACAAACAAGGCGTGATCCGCTGGATCAAACATTATGAGCCGGGAGTCCTGCCGGATAATGGCGAAGTCCTCGCGGAGCTGAGGAAGTTGGCGTGAGGGTCGAGGCACACTGCAATTGAAAATATTTACACTCGATGAAGCGAACGCGCTCGTCCCACAGTTGGCGGAACTGTTGGACGAGATCACGACGATGCGCGATCAGCTCATTGCGATGGGACCCTCCTTGCAGCCGATCGTGCAGCGTGCCGGCGGCAACGGTGGGAGTAAAGCCGGCAGCGCGTACGTGCTGATCCTCCAGCGTTTCAACGCCTCGCTGAGTTTTTTCCAGGAGTTGGGCTGCGAGTTGAAAGACCTGGATGAAGGGTTGGTCGATTTTCCATCGCACCGCGATGGAAAACTGATCTATCTGTGCTGGAAGCGCGGCGAGTCGCGTATTGAATTCTGGCACGACCTCGCGTCCGGGTTTGGCGGACGGCAGCCGATCTAATTAGACTCTATCGGTAATAAGAATCGGACGCTGACTAACGCAGACGAACGCGGACAAAGCCATAAAACATCAGTGTTTTTCAGTGTTCGTCAGTGTCCTAATTCTCCTGCTGGCTTATTTCCGATAAAGTCTATTGAAGATTGCAGATTGCAGATTTTAGATTGTTTAATCTGCAATCTACGATCTACGATCTGCAATGCCTAAAGTTTGGTTGGTCAACCTCGATAGCGTCCCCTACGCCGACGCGCTCGCGCTGCAGCATCGTCTCGTCGCTGCGCGCAAGCGCGGCGCGCTGAATGACACGCTGCTGCTCCTCGAACATCCGCCGGTCTTTACGCTCGGTCGCAACGCAGACGATTCCAACATTCTCGTGTCGCGCGAGTTCTTGCGGCAGCAAGGCATCGGCGTTTTCCGCGTCGAGCGCGGCGGCGACGTGACGTACCACGGACCCGGACAGCTCGTCGGATACCCAATTCTCGATTTGCGTAACTTCCGGACGGATGTCGGCTGGTTCGTGCGATCGATGGAGGAGTTGCTGATTCGCGCGCTGGGCGATTTTGGAATCCGCGGCAAGCGCATCGAGAAGCTGGTCGGCGTGTGGGTCGATCAGGATTCGCTCGTCGCGCCGGACGCGAAGATCGTGCAGATTGGCGCGCGCATCGAGCAGTGGATCACCTATCACGGCTTTGCGCTCAACGTGAATCCGAACCTCGCGCATTTCGATTTGATCGTTCCCTGCGGCATCTCCGACAAAGCCGTGACGTCGATGGCATGCGTGTTGAATCGCCCGGTCGATCCGTACGCGGTGCGCCAGCGCGTCGCCGCGCGTTTCGGCGAAGTGTTCGGCGCGGAGATGACCGAGGTGCCGCGCGAAGAGTTTCAAGCGCGACTAGACGCGGAGACGGCGCGCGCACGCGCGTGAGCAAATACAGCGAATAGATTTGACACGGTCGGAGACGTGTGATATAGTGGCAATCGTTCGTGGGGGCGTGGTGTAGTGGCCAAACATGCAGCCCTGTCAAGGCTGAGATCGCGGGTTCGAATCCCGTCGCTCCCGC
>JBBIJS010000212.1:0-5285 GCA_037445855.1 Chloroflexota bacterium
CGCTGCTGTGCATCGGCTGCGACGTGTGCCTGCAAGTGTGTCCGCGCGACGCGATCTATCGAATTGCGAATTAGGAATTGCGAATTACAAACCCGCAATCCGCAATTCGCAATTCCTAATTTGCAATTTGGAGGATGATATGAACAAAACCGATTTCCTTCTCGCCGGCGTCGGCGGACAGGGCGTGCTGACCGCGAGCGATATTGTGGCGGAAGTCGGAATGGCGCTGGGACTCGACGCGAAGAAGAGCGAGGTGCACGGTTTTTCGCAGCGCGGCGGCGTGGTGGAATCACACGTGCGGTGGGGCAAGCGCGTTGGCGCGCCGCTGGGCGAGAAAGGCAACATCGATTACCTACTGGCGTTCGAGCTGATGGAAAGCGCGCGCTGGATCGAATTTCTCAAACCGGGCGGCACGGTCATCGTCAACCGCCAGCGCATCCTGCCGATGTCCGCGACGGTCGGCGACGCGCTGTACCCCGGCGACGAAGCGATCGATCAAGCATTGCGCGCGGTGACCGACCAGATCGTGTATGTCGATGGCTTGGAAGTCGCGACCGATCTGGGCAACAAGAATCTGGCGAACACCGTGCTGCTGGGCGCGCTCGCGCGCGTGATGGAGGTCGATCCGGAAGTGTGGCTCGACGTGATCGTCAAGCGCGTGCCGCGCAAGTACATCGAAGAGAACAAGCAGGCGTTTTGGGCGGGCAGAATGGGAGAGAAAGTACCAAGTTAAAAGTAAAAAGGCAAAAGGCAGAAAGCGGAAGGCAGAAACCCAAACGATACTGTCATGCAGAGCGAAGCATCTCGCTCAGTGTCATTGAGATTCTTCGGCGCGAAAAACGCGCCGCAGAGTGACAACTTGCCCAATCTGAAATCCAAAGAGGGAGGACGCGATGGCGAAGGTCAAACAAACTCCATTGATCTGGAACAAGGAAGCGGAGGCGATGCCGCGCAAGGACTTGGAGAAACTCCAACTCCAGCGCCTGCAGCAGACGGTTGAGCTCTGTTATAACAAGGTGCCGTTCTACAAGAAATCGATGGACGAGAAGGGCGTCAAGCCGGCGGACATCAAATCGCTGGAAGACTTGGCGAAGTTGCCTTTCACCGGCAAGCAGGATTTGCGCGACAATTATCCGTTCGGCTTGCTGACGGTGCCGCTGGAAAAGATCATCCGCCTGCACGCCTCGAGCGGCACGACCGGCAAGCCGACCGTGGGACCGTACACCGCCAAAGACCTCGACACGTGGGCGGAGACGATGGCGCGCGTCTACACCGCCGCCGGCGCGACGTCGAAAGACGTGGTGCACAACGGTTACGGGTACGGTTTGTTCACCGGCGGCTTGGGCTTTCACCTCGGCGCGGAACGCATCGGCGCAACGATCGTGCCGGTGTCCGGCGGTTTGTCGAAACGGCAGATCATGTTGATGGAAGATTTCGGCGCGACGGTGCTGACCTGCACGCCGTCGTACGCGCTGGTGCTGGCGGAAACCGCGGCGGAGATGGGCGTCGACATTCAGCAGCGGATGCGCGTGCGCGTCGGCATTTTCGGCGCGGAGCCGTGGACCGACGAGATGCGCGAGGAGATCGAAGCGAAACTGAATCTCGAGGCGTTCGACATTTACGGCTTGACCGAAATGGTGGGTCCCGGCGTCGCGGTCGAGTGTCCGTACCACGACGGGCTGCACATTGCGGATGATCATTTCCTGCCGGAAATTGTCGATCCCGATACCGGCGAGCCGGTCGCGGAAGGCAAAGTCGGCGAGCTGGTCTTCACCTCGCTCACGAAAGAAGGTATGCCGCTGCTGCGTTATCGCACCCGCGACCGTGTGACGCTCAACCGCGAGAAATGCGCGTGCGGTCGGACGAGCGCGCGGATGAGCAAGGTCAAGGGGCGCACCGACGATATGCTCATCATTCGCGGCGTCAATGTTTTCCCGTCGAGCATCGAAAGCGTGCTGCTGGCAGTCGACGGCGTCGAGCCGCACTACCTCATCATCATCGATCGCCCGAAAGATCGGCTCGACGAACTCGAAGTCTGGGTCGAGGCGTCGCCGGATTTGTGGAAGCGCGGCGAGTACTGGATCAAGCAGACCGAGCAGCGCGTCTACCACGACCTGAACGAGACGCTGGGCATCACCTCCAAAGTCAAAGTGACCGAGCCGCACAGTATTCAGCGGAGTGAGGGCAAGGCGAAAAGAATTATTGATCGACGCGAGTTGACGGCGTAGGTGGTTAGGGCGTTGGGTGGTTGGGTCGTTAGGTGGTTGGGTGTTGGGTAGTTGGGTGGTTGGGAGAGGCGATGACGTACCAGCGGTTGGAAGACACACGCGTTTATGTTGAAGCGCTTGCTATCGCCGATGAGGTCTGGGAAGAGGTCGCGATATGGAAATGGTTTGAGCGCGACACGGTGGGCAAGCAATTGGTGCGCGCCGCGGATTCGATCAGCGCGAACATCGCGGAATCCTACGGTAGACACAACACAGGTGACGTGCCGCTCTTCCTTTACTATTCGCGAGGATCGCTTTACGAGACCAAAGATTGGTTGACCAAGGCAATCCGCCGCAACATCGGGCGCACCGACAATCTTGATCGAATCTTGAAAAGATTGGAAGCGCTCGCTCCACAACTGAACGCGTACATCAGCGCAAAGAAGAAAACGTTGCGCGCCCGAACACCCTAACCACCCAACCACCTAACCACCCCATAAGGGAGGACGACCATGGAACTTGAACCGAAACTGACTTCGTTGGAGCGCGAACTGCTGCCCCACGAATTGATATACGATTGGAATGTGATGGGCGAGACGCTGCCGCCGCCGGCAACGCGCGTCATGTTCGACGACGAAACGCTGCGCGATGGCTTGCAGTCGCCGTCGGTGCGCACGCCGACGATTGAAGAGAAACTGCGGCTGCTCTACCTGATGGACGAACTCGGCATCGATACCGCGAACATCGGCTTGCCGGGCGCGGGACCGGTCCACGTCGAGCACATGACCGCGCTCGCGCGCGAGATTCGCAATCGCCGTCTCAACATCGCGGCGAACGCGGCGTGCCGCACGGTCCTCGCGGATGTCGAGCCGCTCGTCAAAATTTGCGACTCGCTCGGTATGCCGATTGAAGCGTGCACGTTCATCGGCTCCAGCCCGATCCGCCGCTACGTGGAAGAGTGGTCGCTCGACACGATGCTCAAGAACATCGAAGCGTCGATCACGTTCGCGGTCAAGCACGGCTTGCCGGTCATGTTCGTCACCGAAGACACGACGCGCGCCGACCCGGAAACGCTGCGCCGATTGTACACCACCGCCATCGAATGCGGCGCGAAACGCATCTGCTTTTCCGATACGGTCGGACACGTCACGCCGAGCGGCGTCAAGAATCTCATCACATGGGCTAAGCAGCTGGTCGAATCGACCGGCGAAGATGTGGGCATCGATTTTCACGGACACAACGACCGCGGCTTGGGCGTGATGAACGGACTCGCCGCGGCGAGCGCGGGCGCGACGCGCATTCACGGCACCGCGCTCGGCATCGGCGAACGCTGCGGCAACTGTTCGATGGACCAACTGCTCGTCAATATGAAACTGCTCGGCTGGATCGACAACAATCTCGCCAAACTCAAAACGTACACCGCGCTTGCGTCCAACGTGTGCGACGTGGCGGTGCCGGTGAATTATCCGGTCTTTGGCGCGGACGCGTTCCGCACGCAAGCCGGCGTGCACGCGGCGGCGGTCATCAAAGCGTTCAAGCGCGGCGAGGACTGGCTCGCGAATCGCGTCTACTCCGGCGTGCCAGCGGACGAGTTCGGCTTGAAGCAGGGCATCGAGATCGGTCCGATGAGCGGCGAGCATAACGTCCGCTTCTGGCTCGAACAGCGGCGCATCAAGCCGACCGACGAAACCGTCAAGGCGATCATGAGCGCGGCGAAAGAATCGCGCCGTGTGCTGAGCGAATCGGAAGTGAAAGAAGTCATTCAGTCGACGAGCGCGCCGGGAATCCTGGCGCATACCGGCGAAGACCTCGGCATGACGATGGCGCAAAAACTGCTCGCCGCACACGCGGGAGTGGAACGCGTGGAAGTCGGGCAGATCATCAACGCGAAAATCGATCTGGTGATGGCGAACGAACTCTCCGCGATCGCGGCAATTCAGGAGTTTCGCAAGATCAAAGGCGCGGAGAAAGTGTTTGACGCGAACAAGGTCGTCGTCGTGCAAGATCATTTCGTGCCGGCGAAAGATGTCGCGTCGGCGCGGCTCGGCAGCGGCGTCCGTAAATGGGCGGAGCAGCAAGGCGTGCGCTACTACGAAGTCGGCATGGGCGGCATCGAGCACGTGCTGCTGCCGGAAGCCGGCTTGGTCGGTCCGGGCGATCTCGTCATCGGCGGCGATTCGCACACGTGCACCTATGGCGCGCTCGGCGCGTTCGCGACCGGCGTTGGCGCGACCGATGTCGCCGCGGCGTGGGCGCTCGGCGAAGTGTGGCTCAAAGTCCCGCCGACGATCCGGCTCGTCTATCGCGGTCAGCCGAAGAAATGGGTGAGCGGCAAGGATTTGATTCTGGCGACCATCGGCAAGATCGGCGTCGACGGCGCGCGCTACGCCGCGCTGGAATTCACCGGCGACGCGTTCAACTATCTAGGGATGGCGGACCGTCTGACGATGGCGAACATGGCGATTGAAGCCGGCGCGAAAGCCGGTCTGTTCGAGGTCGATCAGCGGACGCTGCAGTACGTGCACGACGCCGGCGGCAAGGTGCGCGAGATCTATCATCCCGATCCGAGCGCGCAGTACGCCGCGACGTACGAGTTCGACGTGAGCGCGATCGAGCCGCAGGTCGCCGCGCCGTACCTCCCGTCGAACACGGTACCGATTTCGCAAGTGGGCGCGGTGCCCATCGATCAAGTCGCGATTGGATTTTGCACGAATGGGCGCATCGAGGATTTGCGCGTCGCCGCGCAGATTCTGAAGGGACGCAAGGTGAATCCCAAGACGCGCACGCTGATCTTCCCCGGCTCGAATAAGGTGGAATTGCAGGCGATCAAGGAAGGGCTGATCCAAATCTTTATCGAAGCCGGCTGCGCGGTGAATCCGCCGACGTGCGGTCCGTGCATCGGCGGGCAGCTCGGCGTCCTCGCGGAAGGCGAGCGCTGCGTGTCCACGTCGAACCGCAATTTCCGCGGGCGCATGGGCGCGGTGGAAAGCGAAGTGTACCTCGCGAGTCCGGCGGTCGCGGCAGCGACGGCGGTGCTGGGGCGGCTGGGGTCGCCGGAGGAAGTGCGGTAGGGCAAAT
>JBBIJS010000213.1:0-5258 GCA_037445855.1 Chloroflexota bacterium
GATGGGCATCAACACGCTGGACGGCTTCAAGTACCTGTTGAGCGACGGCGGCTGGTTGGTGATCCGTTTCTCCGGCACCGAGCCGATCATGCGCTTTTACGTCGAGACGACCCAGGACAACAAGCGGCAGGCTGTCTTGGACGCGGGCTTGAAGTTGGCGGGGTTGAGATAGGGGAAATTGGACACTGACAAACGCAGACAAACACTGATAAAACAATCACCCACTCTGTGTTCGGCAGTGTTCGTCTGTGTCCCAAGATGATAGACGCGCACTGCCACCTGGACAACGAGCAATTTGCGGACGACTTGGGCATGGTCATCTCGCGCGCGGTGGACGCGGGCGTGCAGACAATCATCACCGCCGGCGCGGATGTGGAGTCGAGCCGCGCGGCGGTGGCGCTCGCGCAGCAGCACGAAAACATTTTCGCGGTCGTCGGGATTCACCCGGAACACGCGGCCACCTTCGACGACGCGGCATTGAATGAAATCCGCGCGCTGGCATCGGAGCATAAAGTCGTCGGCATCGGCGAGATCGGTTTGGATTTCTATTGGAAGAACAATCCGCCGCACGTGACGCAGGCGCGCGCGTTGATCGCGCAACTCGATCTCGCGGCAGACCTGGGCAAGCCGGTCGTGATCCACGACCGCGACGCGCACGGCGAACTGATGGACGCGCTTCGCGTGACGCGCCGCGGCGCGTCACGCGGCATGTTGCACTGTTTCTCCGGCGATCTCGCGATGGCGCAGCAAGCCATCGATCTGGGCTATTACATTTCTTTCGCCGGCAACGTAACGTTCAAGAACGCGCGGCAACTGCAAGAGATCGCGCGTGCGCTGCCCCTGGAGCGCATCCTCGTCGAAACGGACGCGCCGTACCTATCGCCGTTGCGCGGCAAACGGAACGAGCCGGCAAACGTCGCGCGGGTTGCCGCGAAAATCGCCGAGTTGAAAAGCATCACCATCGCGGTGGTCGCACAGACCACCACGCAAAATAGCACCGACCTGTTTGGTTTGAAGACTGCGTGAGAGGCGCTCTTGAGCATCAATACAATTCTCTCTCCGATTCAGAATGATCTGCAAGCCGTCGAAGTGCGGTTGCGCGACGCGATCCGCATCGAGTTCGAGCCGTTGGCGAACATGTTCGATTCGCTCATCAGCAGCGGCGGCAAACGCATCCGCCCCGCGCTGGCGATTCTCGCCACGCGTTTTCATACCACCGACCCGGAAAAGGCGCTGACGCTCGCGGTGATCCTGGAGCTGGTACACGCCGCGACGTTGATTCACGACGACCTGATCGACAAATCGCCGCTGCGGCGCGGCAGCCCGACCATCAGCTCGCGCTGGAGCGGCACGGCGACGGTTCTTGCGGGCGATTTTCTGCTGGCGCGCGCGGCAGACATTGCGGCAACGGTCGAGAATTTTCGCGTCATGTCCATTTTCGCGCAGACGCTCATGGCGATTTGCGACGGCGAAATCCGGCAGGACTTTGGCGGCGCGCATTGGCCCCCGAATCGCGAGCAGTACTATCGGCACATCGATAGCAAGACGGCTTCGCTTTTCACCGCCTCCACCGAAGGCGGCGCGGTGCTAAGCGGCGCGCCCGAAAACGAAATCGCCGCGCTCAAGGTGTACGGGCACAGCCTCGGCATGGCGTTCCAGGTGGTGGACGATATTTTGGATTTCACCGCGGACGCGCGGCAACTCGGCAAGCCGGTCGGCAGCGATTTGCGGCAAGGCACCTATACGCTGCCGGTCTTTTACTTTATCGAGACGGACGCGCGCGGCTCAAAGATTGTCGACCTGGCGAATGAGGACATCGATGCGCTCGTCGATGCGATCCGCACCGCGCCCGCGATCGATGCGTCGAAAGCCGAAGCGCGCCAGTTCGCGCAGAATGCCAAAGACGCGCTCGCGATCCTGCCCGACAACGAATATCGCCGCGCGCTGTACGACCTGGCAACTTACGTGGTCGAGCGGACGCTCTAGGGACACGCGGTGGACCTCTCGATCATCATCGTCGGTTGGAACGTGCGCGAGCTGCTGCGGAACTGCTTGTGGTCAGTGGTCAGTGGTCAGTGGTTAGACGGCAAATCTCTGCCCACTAACCACTGTCCACCGTCCACTGAAATCATCGTCGTGGACAACGCCTCCGCCGACGGCACGGTCGAGATGCTGCGCACGGAATTTCCCGGCGTGCGCGTGCTGGCGAATTCCGAGAATGTCGGATTCACGCGCGGCAACAATCAAGCCCTTGCGGTCGCGCAGGGGCGTTATCTTTTTTTGCTCAACCCCGATACCGAATTGCGCCCCGACACGCTGCAAACGCTGCGCGATTACGCGGAGACGCACCCGCACGCCGGCATCATCGGTCCGCGGCTGTTCTACGGCGACGGAACGCCGCAATCGTCGCGGCGGCGCTTTCCCGCGCTTGCGACGGCGTTCCTCGAATCGACAAAACTCCAGCAGTGGTTCCCGCGCAATCGCGTGCTGTCGCGCTACTACATGCTTGACACGCGCGACGACGCGACGCAGGAGGTCGATTGGATCAACGGCGCGGCGATGTTCGTGCGACGCGAAGTATATGCGCAGATCGGCGGCTTGGACGAAGCGTTCTTCATGTACTCGGAAGAACTCGATTGGTGCTACCGCGCGAAAAAAGCCGGCTGGCAAATCGTCTATCTGCCGACCGCACAGGTCACGCACTTGGAGGGCAAATCGTCCGAACAGGTCGTCGCGGCGCGCGATGTTTATTTTCACTCCAGCAAGATTCGCTTCTTCCGCAAGTATCGCGGTGCGCTCATCGCGGAAATCCTGCGTGCGTTTCTGCTGCTGACGTTCGCGTACCAGATCGCGGAAGAGAGCGCCAAGTGGCTCGTGGGGCACAAGCGCGCGCTGCGCGCGGCGCGCGTGAAGGCGTATTGGCAAGTTCTGAGATCGGGGTTGGTGAGTGGCTGAGTGGCGGCTGCCGCTTAGAAATCGGCTCGCGGGAGCCGCTGGCTGGGCGTCCGCCTGCGCGGACGCGGTTCTGTTGCACGCGGGGCGATTTTCAATCGCCAAATAAGGAGACTTGATGCGCGTCCTCTTCATCACCGGCGAATTTCCCCCAATGCAAGGCGGCGTCGGCGATTGCACGAACGAGATCGCCAACGGACTCGCCGCGCTCGGCGCGCAAGTGCGCGTGCTGACTTCGACTCAAGCCGGCGACGCCATTCGCCATTCGCGATTTGCGATCAGCCCCGTCATCCATACCTGGGACTGGTCGAGCCTGCGCGCCATCGCCCGCGTCGCCCGCGAGTTTGCGCCGGACGTCGCTCACATCCAGTACCAGACCGGCGCGTACGGAATGCATCCGGCGATTGATTTCGCGCCGCGTTTCCTCAAATCGCGTGACGTCAAGTTCGTCACTACCTTTCACGATCTGCGTGTGCCATACCTCTTCCCCCAAGCCGGGCGCGTCCGCGACCGGGTCACGCGCGAACTCGCGCGCTCCAGCGACACGGTGATCGCAACGAACGACGAAGACTACTTGAAACTTGCAACGTGGAAAGTGAAACATTTGTCTCTCATTCCCATCGGCTCCAACATTGCGATCCAACTTCCACCCGACTACGATCGCGCGGTATGGCGCGCGCGCTTCGGCGTCGCTGCAGACGAAACGTTGCTCTGCTACTTTGGTTTCCTCAACGAAAGCAAAGGCGGCGAGACGCTCGTCCGCGCGCTGGCGCAAGTGCCGGGCGCGAAACTGCTGATGATCGGCGGGCAAGTCGGCGCGAGCGATGCGACGAACGCGGCGTACCTCGCGAAAGTGAAAGCGCTGGTCGCGGAACTGGGGCTGACCGACCGCGTGCGGTGGACGGATTACACGCCACCGGAAATCGTCACCGCAAATTTCCTCGCGTCGGATATTTGCGCGCTGCCGTACCGCGACGGCGCGTCGTACCGCCGCGGGACGTTGCTGGCGGCGCTCGCGCATGGGATGACGATTGTGACGACCACGCCGCGCGTAGGGGCGCAGCATTTGCGATCTCCAGCAAATGCTGCGCCCCTACCCCAATTGCGCGACGGCGAGAACTGCTTGCTCGTTCCGCCGGACGATTCGACCGCGCTGGCGGCAGCGCTCCAACGCATGGCGGCATCGCCGGGACTACGCGCGCAGGTCGGCGCCGGCGCGCGCGAACTCGCGCAGCATTTCGCCTGGGACAAGATCGCGCGGCAACACCTTGAACTGTATGAGCGAATGGCGGATAACCAAATGACAAATGCCAAATGACAATTCGCAAATCATGGAACACGTTTCACGTCTTACGTTTTACCGCGCCTCCCTTTTCCCTCTGTCGCTAGTTTCCTTGTTTACCTGTCTCCCATTTTGTTGTATAATACATATGTTCGATTATGGCATACCGTAAAACCACCCGCGCGAAACCAAAAGAACAGCCCAAGCCGCTGCTCAAACTCGATCAGGATCGCTGGGAAGAGATCGCCGCGATTGGAGTCATCATCCTCGCGCTTCTCACCTTGCTCGGCGCGCTCAACCTGAGCGGCGGATTCTTCCTCGACATTTGGGTCAAGTTGCTCCAGAACCTTCTTGGCTGGGGCGTCTACATCGCGCCCTTTGTCCTTGGTGGCTTGGGCGTTTGGCTTTTCCTCGATGCGCTCGACAAGACTTGGAACATCGGCTGGGAGCGTCCCATTGGCGTCGCGTCCGGCTACCTCCTGATTCTATCGATTCTCCATTGGGCGAGTTCGCTCGCAAATCCACTCAAGTCACCCGGGAATTTTCAAGGCGGAGGAATTATTGGATGGGCGATCACGTCGATTCTCGTCGGCGCGCTCGGCGAGATCGGCGCGGCGATTGCCCTGATCGCCGGCATCGGCGTGACGCTCATCCTGCTCTTCAACATCTCGCTGCCGGAGCTAGTCCGCCGCGTTCTCTACCTCGCGCAGATCACGCGCCACCTGCCGCGCGAAATGCAGCAATTCGGCAAAGTTCAGCCGATCCAACCGCCGCTGCCTTCGCCTGCCGATTCCCGCCGGACTCCCCCCACCGCGCTGCCAACGCGCGAGCCGCGTGTCGCGACCGCGCCGCGTCAACCCACGCGCGGCGACGCGGACAGCCGCGGGGTTGGTGACGCGCGCGATTATTCTCGACCTGCGCCGCCGGCAGCGCCAGAACCGCGCGGCGATGCTGCCGCACTGCCGCATAACGCGGTCGCCGCGCGAATTATCGGCGGCGGTCCCGCGCCTGCCGCGCCGGCAAT
>JBBIJS010000214.1:0-5238 GCA_037445855.1 Chloroflexota bacterium
GCGCGGGCGTACCATCGTATCTTGAAACTGGCGCGGACGATTGCGGATTTGGCGGGGTGCGACCGGATCGAGACGCCGCATCTGGCGGAGGCGATTCAGTATCGACCGCGGAAGCAAGCATAGCCAAGCGGCGGCGGATGAAAACACGCGCCAGCCCGGGAGTCTTCGGGCTGGCGCGTGCTTGTGTGCTCTAAGCTCTCTTCACCAGCGGCTCGATCCGCGTGACGAACGTGCGCTCCCAGATATATCCTGAAATCACACGCCTTTTCATTTGATACGCCGAAGCGCTGTCGAAAAACCTAGCCATCCGCGCGGCGATGGCATCGGCAGATTCATCGAGAGAGAAATAGTGCGCGTGCTCAAGTGCCGTCTCGCGGAACGGTGGCAGATCGGCGCAAAAGATCGGCAAGCGCGCCAAGCCGGCTTCCAGCAGTGGAATGCCAAAGCCCTCGCGTTCGCTCGGGAACAGCAGCGCGTCTGAGAGCAGATAGAGGTCGCGCAACACCGGGGCGCGCACCGCGCCCAATTCGTGGAGAAAGACGACGGCGTGTTCTACGCCGAGCGATTCTCGCCGCGCGCGCAATTGTCCCAGATATGCCGCGTTGGTCGGATTGTGCGTCCCCGGGGGTCCGGTGACGATCAGTTTCGCGTTCATGCCGCGTGTGATCAGCGCGGCGGTGATCTCCATCGCGCGCTCGATGTTCTTTCGCCGGGTGATGCGCGCCGGCAGGAGCAAGAGCGGCGCGGCGTCCAACAGCGCGAGGTCATGCACCCAGCGCGCCGTTGTGTTCGTGACGCCCAAGAATCCTCCGGCATCGATGCCGGGCGGCACCACCGCGATCGCGCCGCCCGTCCCCCACAGATTCCGCAGTTCGTCCCTCCGCGCCTCTGACACGACGACGTAGGTCACGCCCTGCCACGCGCGCTTGAGCAGGTCCCATGGCATGCCGGGATGGATCGCGCCGGCGTATTGCGGATCGCTCCACGCGAAATCATGACACCACGCGATCAACTTGATCCGGCGCGGGGCGTCGAGATTCTTCAGCGCGGTGGTCAGCGCGAGATTCTTGTGGAGCGAAAGCGCGTTGTGCGCAATGAGCACATCGCACCCGGCAAGCGAACGCGTTAGTCTGCGGGTCAGCCCATCCACCACGGCATGGAATTTTTCGCTGACGACGCCGCGCGCCAATTCCGCGTTCACCTCCAACACGCGCGGCGATTGCGAGTCTACGTCGCGGATGATCTCCACGGGTATCCGCGGGTCGAAGGACTTGCCGCGCCCGGCGATGATCTTGACCGCATACTGGTGTGCGGCGAAGAGACGCGCGTGCGCGGCGAGGGTCGCTTCCACACCGCCGATTGTCGGCGGCGCGGCGTAATGGAGGAGGGCAACGCGCGGTCTACGGCTCATCGTCGTCCACCAGATCGATCACGAGCGCGGCGCTCCACGAGAACATATCCGTGCCATCCCCTTCGCCTGTCCGCGGGTCAAAGTATTCGTGAAACCCGGCGCGTTCGACCAGCGCCAGCGTGTCCGCGCGGATCGCGTGCGCGAGATCGGCATAACCGTACCGTTCCAAGCCGCGAATCAGGAACCAATTCGTATTGACCCAAATGGGTCCGCGCCAGTACCCGCGCGGCGCAAAGTACTTGGACGATTTGCTCGCGGTTGGCACACGGAATACGGTCGTCGCGCCCGGCGCGTACTCTTCAGGGCTGGTCAAATGCTTGACGAGTCGGCTCGCCTGCTCCTTCGTGACCACCCCGGCGTAAAGCGGCATCAACGCGGCAATCGTATTTTCGCGGATCGTTTTTCCGCCGCGCTGATCGAAATCGTAAAAGAGGGCAGCGGTGTCATCCCAGAGCCGTGTTTGAAAAGCAAGCCGCGCCGCGTGCAGCCATCGCTCGATCTCTTTCGTCGGCTCGCCGATGAGCGCGGCAAGTTCGCGCAGCGCGTCGTCCGCGCAGAAAAGGATCGAATTGAGCAGGACATCCTGCACGACAAAGGGCGAGCTCGCGAGAATCTCTCCCTGATCGTATTTCAGATCACGTGCGAGGTCCATCAGAAAAATAAAACGGTCATAGTCCGCATCGGTCGGTCGCTCGTCGGGCGGGATCAGCGTGGCATCCTCGCGCTGGTAGGTGGGTCGCTTGGCGAGTTTGATGGGGTCGAGGATCTCGAGCCAGCGCGGTGAATTGTCCATCCCCGATTCCCACGGATGGATGATCGACGCCAGCCCTTCGCCGCGCGGATCGCGGTCGCGATGAAACCAGCGGTGGTACGCCAACAGCGGGGGAAACACCTCGCGCGCGAAATCCGCGCGGCGCTCGCGGCGGACGATGTCGCGCACGGCAATTGTGATCATCGGCGGCTGCGTGATGCCGGAGGTCAGGATCGCTGCCGGCGCCTCCGGCGAACGCGCGATTTGCCAACTGTGCGGATCAGGAAAATAGCCGGACGTGTTCGGGTTGTAGATGATGTGCGGGATCATCCCGTTGCGCCATTGACCTGCCAGCAGTGAGCGAAGCTCCGTCTTGGCGCGTGCGCGGTCGTAATGCGCGAGACCAATGGCAATGAACGCGGAATCCCAGTTCCACTGGTGGGGGTAGAGCGCCGGGGATGGCTTGGTCGATGTGCCCACATCGTTTGCCGCCAAAACGTGCTTGGCGCGATCGACCAGCAATTTATTCAACGTGTGTGCCTTTCGATGCCTGAATCGCCAATTCGACGAAAATCGCCGCCGACCAGCCAAAGAGCCGCGCCGCCCGCGCCGGCGGCTTGCCCGTTTCAGGGTGGTAGTACTCGAAAATATCATCGTGCGTCATGAGCAGTTCCAATGTGCGATCGCGCAGCGCGCGCGCGAGATCGGTGTAGCCGCCGCGCGTCAGCCCTTCGATGAAAAGATAGTTGATGTTCGCCCAAGTCGGACCGCGCCACATCTGTTCCGGGTTGTACTGGGGATCGTTCTTTGCAACCGTGGGGATTGGAAAGCGCGTCCAGAATTCTTCCGGCGAGAGCAAGTGCGCGATGAGGCGGTCGTCCATCGCGTGCGGAAGGCGACCGGTGAGCAGCGGATATAAGTTGAACGGCGTGAGCACGCGCAGCGGCTTTCCATTCCGCTTTGCCCAAAACACGCCGGCGTGGGCGTCCCAAAAATACGCGATCATTCGCTCCGTCAGTTCGGCGGCGTGCGCGCGATACTTGATGGCATCCGCCTGCTCGCCGAGGATGGCGGCGATGTCCGCCTGCGCGTCCAACTGCATGACCAGGTACGTGCTGAGATCGGGCGAATCGACCGGCATCCCTTCGTCCCACAGCGGGCTGTCGTCCGCCCCGGACGAATACGGATGGTTGTATTGCACGATGCCGTCGTGGTCGTCGTCGTTTTTTTCGAACCACCAGTTCGTCCAGCGTTGCAGCGGCTCGTAGATTTCGTTCAGGAAATCGCGGTTGCCGCTCGCCTCGAACAATTTGAGCGCGGTCCACGCGATGAGCGGTGGTTTGGTCACTTGTTCCACTCGGTCGCTGTGCGGCAGAGCGATGCTCGTGATGATGCCTTCGTCGTGCACCGCGTCGGGCAGCATGCCGTCTTCGCGTTGATGGTCCAACAGGACACGCAGTTGATCCTCCGCGAGGATGGGATCGATGTGCCGGTACGCCAGCGCGTGAAAGAACGCGTCCCACTGCCAGACGCCCACGTAATTGAGCAGCGAAGGCGCCATGGCTTCACGCGTCAAGAAGAACCGCGGGCTGAGCAGCCCGGCGCGCAGGATGTACCACGCGTAATAGTACTGCGCCACGAAGGGTTCCGCCACCGGCGGCGCGGCGGCAAACCAAGCATGCCAGCGCTTTTCGGCGGCAGCAAAAACCGGCTCGGCGGGCTGAATCGATCGATTGAGACTCAGGCGGGGTGTGATGTTCAGCAATAGTTCGCCGCCTTCACGCGCGTCTAGGTCGAGGGTTACGCGCAGATAGCCGGCGGTGTCATCCTCCATCGTGTTATTCAAGATACGCGCGTTCGTGGTGTAGGAAACGTTGCGATGGTTACGGCGATGGAGCGGGTCGCCCTTGAATTCGCCGCCGCGCCGGTCGGTCCGACCGTGTTCGGCGTAGACGCGAAAGCGGATGCCGATCTGGACGCGGGGCAGGCGCACGTAGAGCGCGTCCTCATCCAGGAAAGCCATTTCGATAAAACCCACGCGGGTTCCGAAAGCGAGCGCGTGGGGATAGGAGCTGCGCGTCAGATCGAGCGGCGTTCCGTCGCCGGCGACGAAACACAGATCGTCGAGCACCGGCAGACGCTGGCGGTAGTGACCCACTTGAGTCTCCCACTGCGTCCAGCGTTCCGCGAGTTTGATGTAGAGATGGGACTCGCGCGCAAAAAGCAGGAGCCGAGTGCGGCGACCGGTGAAAGGAATGTCCTTGAGGTTGACGCGCCCGCGCAGAAGTTGGAGAAAGGGTGACTGGGGTGTGCTGAACATCATGTAATAGTTTAGTGCAAAACTCCAAACTCGTCAACGGAATTGGATACCCCGCCCAACTCCGCGGTTGCCCGTTTGATTCAAGATCACCACGTGCCTTCGTACGCCGGCTCAGACGGCGTCGTTTGTTTGCGCAGCGCCATTGCGACAGCGGCGCGCAATCTTTCCGGACCAGCACTCAAGTCAACCGCGCTCAACCGCCCGGTTTGGGCGAGCCGCCGCGCGCGTGCTTCGCGTGGTTCACCACGGATTGCCGCGGCGAGCAGATCGGCAGTGCGTCCGCTTCCAGCGACGACGATCACTGGACGACCATGCTCGATGCTGTGCAATGCATCTTGGAGAGTCACTTCGCCGCCATTGACCAAAACGGTCACCGATGGCTGTTCCATCGCCAGCCGACTCGCGACTCGAGCAATCCATTGGGACTCGTCGCCCCACTTGTCACCGGGAACAAGAACGAAATGCGTGTGATTTGGCTCGAGCGGGAAAGCGTCGCGCTGAGGCAGCAGGGTCGACGCGACAGTACCGACGGCAGCAACTCCCACCAAGGGAAACGTTGCCGCGGTCTCCTCGCGCGCCATACCCATCATCTGGATCACGCCGCTGTCCGTCGCGCCATCAACGATGCATGCGCCCATTTCCTGCGCCAGTGGAGCCAGCGCGTCGTGAAATAAGCGATAGATTTCTGCCGTCCGCGACCTATCCAGTCGTGCTGCGCCACCCACCACGACGAACGTCGGTCGCCAGCCCAGCTCC
>JBBIJS010000215.1:0-5223 GCA_037445855.1 Chloroflexota bacterium
CGGCAACCGATTGCATCATGGCAAACGGCGGCACGCTCACCCACCATCACGGCGTAGGGTACGAGCACGCGCCGTGGATGCAAGATGAGATCGGCGCGCGTGGTATGGACGCGCTGCGCGCGGTGAAGCAAGTATTGGATCCAGAGAACATTATGAATCCGGGAAAGATCTTTGAACAGTATTCAGTAAACAGTATTCAGTATGCAGACCGTCCTACTGATTACTGATCACTGAACACTGATTACTGGTATCGAGGCGACTATGGCAACACAACCTAACACTGAATTCTCTGCAAAGACGCGGCTGGCAAACCTGGGGCGGCTCAGCCAAGATTTATTCGACATCTTGATTGTCGGCGGCGGCATTACGGGCGGCAGCATCGCGCGCGACGCGGCGATGCGCGGTTACTCGGTTGCGCTGATCGACAAAGGCGATTTTGCGAGCGGCACGTCGAGCAAATCGTCCAAGCTGGTGCACGGCGGCGTCCGCTATCTCGAAATGTTCGAGTTCGGTTTGGTGTTCGAGGCGAGCCGCGAGCGGCGCACGCTCTGGCAAATCGCGCCGCACCTCGTGCAGCCGCTGCCCTTTCTGTTCCCAGTCTACCGCGACGCGCGCTGGCCTGCGTGGATGATCGACATTGGACTATGGATGTACGACGCGCTCGCGCTCTTCCGCAATTTCAAGCGACATGAAATGTTCTCCAACCGGGAAATCGCGCGGCGGATGCAGGGCATCGATGTTCGTAATATCAACGGCGGCGCGCATTACTACGACGGGCAGGTCGATGACGCGCGTCTTACGCTCGAGACGATCCGCGCGGCGCACCGGCACGGCGCGGTGATCGCGAATTACGTCCAGGTCGATCAGCTGCTCAAGCAAGACGGCAAGGTGGTTGGCGTGCAGGCGCACGACACGCGGCGCGGCGCGAAGATGGACCTTCACGCACGCGTCGTCGTGAACGCGACCGGACCGTGGACGGACACGCTGCTGCAACTCGACGATCCACATGCGCCGCAGCGGATGCGTCCGACCAAAGGCATTCACATCCTCGTCCCGCGCGAAAAAATCGGCGGCGACAGCGCGGTGGCGTTCCCCGCGCATAGCGACGGGCGATTGATGTTCGTGATTCCGTGGGGCAAATTCTCGATCGTCGGCACGACCGACACCGATTTCCGCGGCGATCTCGATCACGTCTTCGCTGATGCGGCGGATGTCGATTACGTGATTGCCGCCGCACAGCACGCCTTCCCCGGCGCGCCGCTCCAAAAGTCGGATGTGATCAGCACGTTCGCTGGCTTGCGTCCGCTGGTCTCGCAGCAAGGCAAGAGCGCAACCAAGACCTCGCGCGAACACGAGATCTGGACGACCGCGTCCGGCTTGGTGACGATCGCCGGCGGCAAGTTGACCACCGCGCGTTCGATGGCGGAAGAGCTGGTGGACGTAGTGGGCAAACGGCTGCGCGCCGATTTCAGCGTTATGCCCGCGCACCCGGTCATGACCGCACGGACGCCGATAATCGAAGTGAGTGGCGACATTGCGCCGGATGGTTTGCCGCCGGAAGTAATCGAGCATCTCACGCACGCGCACGGTCCGGAGATGAGCCGCGTGCTGGAGATCGCCCAGCGCGACGCGCGACTCGCCCAGCCGATGGTCGAAGGGCTGCCGTACATCTGGGCGGAGGTTTCGTACGCGATGGAGCAGGAAATGGCGATGACCGCGAGCGATATTCTGGAGCGCCGCCTGCATATCCTGAACGAATCGCGCGAGATGGGCATCGGCATTGCGCCGGAAGTTGCCGCGCGTCTCGGCGATTTCCTCGATTGGGACAAGACGGAAATAGAGCGCGAGCTGCGCGCGTACGAAGCACGCGTGGCGCTGGCGGCTGCGTTTAGAAAATAGGAGTGAGTCTCAGGATCGGCTCATCCGAAGAACGCGGTTGGCTATCTCGCCGGGTGACCGTGCCCTCGTCCGGGTTCTTGCCCGGACGAGGGATTTTTTTAGATAGCATTGTCGGCAAACGCGGTGTATAATAACGCCGATGGTTTCGGACAATCCACTTTCCGAGGAATAGCTTGAACACTGTCCAACAGCCCGAAACGACGCCGCGCGAAAAACGCGAGAACCTCTTCGTCCTCGCGGCAACGTCATTCTTGCGCGGTGCGCATACCAGCGCCTACAACGTCATCTGGCAACCCTTCGTGTTGAGTCTCGGCGCGTCGATGCCGACGCTGGGTCTGCTCAACAGTCTCGGCGGAATGAATGGAATTGTCACCACGCTCGTGCAGCCGCTCGGCGGATGGCTGGCTGACCGGTTAGGACGCAAGCCGTTTCTCATCCTGGCGAGTCTCGCCTACGTCATTGGCTACGCGCTCTTTTGGCTTTCGGGCGCGTTGAATGTCTGGACGCTGCTGTTGCTCGGCGTCATCGTCCTGGGCGCGGCAGCGCTCGCGAACCCGGCGCGCAGTTCGATGACGGCGGAATCGGTGCGCGAAGGTCGGCACGGCACCGCCTTCAGTCTGATCCTCGTCGCGGGGATGGTTCCCGGCATCGTCGTGCCGGCGATTGCCGGGGCGATGGCGGATCATCTCGGTTACATCAGCATTTTTCCAATCGCGCTGGGGATCGAAGCGATTGCGTTGCTGCTGGTCTGGCGCTACCTGCGCGAAACGCGCACCGCGAACGGCGGCGCGATTGGATGGCGCGAGACGAGCCGCATGATGGTGCGCTCGATCGTTCCGCCGAAAGGATTGACCGGCTTTTACTGCGCGGTCGCGGGCGATTCATTTTCCTGGGGCATCGGCTGGGGCTTGCTCTACGGAATGATTACCGAGACGTATCATTTCTCCGCCGAGCAGCTCGGCATCATGGCGAGCGTGATGTCGTTGTCGTGGGCGCTCATGCAAATGCCGATTGGGCGATACATCGACCGCAGCAACATCAAGGCGATGTTGATCGTGTCCGAGGCGATCGGCATCCCGTTGATGCTGATCTGGATCACGCAATCGCAGTTTGAGATTTTCGCCGCGTCGCAAATCCTGTTCGCGCTGACCGCCGCGACCTGGGTGCCGACGATCAACACGTACCTGACGCGGCAGGTGAGCGCGGCGGAACGCGCCGAAGCGTTCGGGCGGCTCAATATGTTCCGCGGCGTCGTCGGTTTTCCCGCGCCGACGATTGGCGGCTTGTTGTACGCGTGGGGCGGACTGCGCGCGCCGCTAGTCGTCAATCTGCTCGGCAGCTGTGTCGTGGTCGTGATCCTCACGCTCTTCGTGCGCGAGCCCAATCGAAATTCAGAGGTATGAAAGATGACGACACCTATGCGAGAGAAGATGATTGCGCAGGTTGCCGCGCAGCGCGACGAGCTGCGGCAGCGCGATCCGCGCGAGTTTGCTGCGCGCGCGGGCGCGGAATTTGCGAACGGCATCCTCCGCGTGAAATTCTACGGCGAGCCGCACGTCCTCACTTTTCCAGAGTTGGACGTGCGCGTGGAGGCGACGAACAAGCCGTGCGGGCTGAATCGCTCCAGCATGTTCTTTTACTATTTTCTGACCGCCGACGGTACGCCGCTGGCGGGCAAATGGCTGGCGTTCCGTGAACTGCCCGGCGGCATGTTCTATCACCAAGCGTACCAAGGTTACAGCGGCGACCGGCTTGCCAAAGCCATTGACAACCGCGCCGGCGTGTTCGAGCGCGCGGCGAAAACTCTCGGCGGCGTCCGACTCGATGTCGGCGACGCGGCGTTCGCGTTCGACGCGCTGCCGCGCGTGCGCGTCGCGGCGGTCTATTACGCCGGCGATGAAGATTTCCCGGCGAGCGCGAACGTCCTCTTCGACGCGTCGGCGATTCACTATTTGCCAACAGACGCGCTGGGCGGCGTGGGCAGCGCGCTGGTGGATCGGTTGACCGGCGTGGAATCACGCGACGACGAAGAGTAGACAAGGCAAAAGTAAAAAGGCAAAAGTCAAAAGTGAAACCCTGGAAGACACTGACGCGGCAGAAGGTTGTTGATTTTGGCAAATGGCTGACGGTGGAGAACCATGCCGTCGAATTGCACGATGGTCGCGTGATCGAGAATTGGCCCTGGATCATCACGCCGGACTATATCAACGTTCTCGTCGAAACGGATGAGGGCAAGTTCCTCTGCTTCCGTCAGACCAAATACGCGATCGATGGAACGTCGCTTGCGCCGGTCGGCGGTTACCTGGAACCCGGCGAGGACGCGCGGGCGACCGCGCAGCGCGAATTGCTGGAGGAGACCGGCTATCTCGCGCGCGAATGGATTTCGCTCGGCTCGTACATCGTCGATGCGAATCGCGGCGCGGCGACCGGACACTTGTTTCTCGCGCGCGGCGCGCATCGCGTGCAGGAGCGCAACGCCGACGATTTGGAAGAGCAGGAATTGTTGCTGCTCAGTCGCGCCGAACTGCAAGCCGCGCTCGATGCCGGCGAGTTCAAAGTGCTGGCGTGGGCTACCGTGGTTGCATTGGGACTGAGGCATCTGAAGGATTGACAATTTCACGAGTTGGTTGGAGAATGGTGTTTGTCCAGCGAGGCGCTTATTCAGAGAGCACGGATATTGAACCGCAAAGCGCGCAAAGAACGCTAAGAAAAAAACGTATCTTTGCGACCTTTGCGCTCTTTGCGGTTAGACTTGTTCGGTTTTTGGTTCATCCGAGATGGGATCAAACCATCGTCCATGTTGATTCGAGGAGGAAGAAATGCCAGAGATCAAACAGTTTCCCAAGATGCGCGTGGCGTACGTGACGATGATCGGTCCGTACGGCGAATCGACCGAGCGAGGATTTGGCAAGTTGTTCGCGTGGATCCAGGCGAACCGGCTTCAACCGCTGGGCGCGCCCGTCGGCATCTTTTACGACGATCCGAGCAAGGTCGCGCCGGAGCAGATGCGGAGCGATCTGTGCGTGCCGGTCGCGGACGACGTGCAAGGGTCAGGAGATGTCCAGATCAAGAACATCGGCGGCGTGAAGGTGGCGACGATCATGTACCAGGGCGATCAGAACATTGGACCGGCGTACAACGAGGTGTACGATTGGCTGCGTGCGCAGGGCTATCGCGATGCCGGTGCGCCGATGGAGACGTACTTGACTCAGCCGCCGGAAGAGATTCGCGCCGAAGTCGCTGTACCGATTGAGAAGCTGGAATTGCTGCCCGCGCCGAAGAAACCGGCAGCGAAAAAGCCAACGAGAAAGTTGGCGAAGCGGG
>JBBIJS010000216.1:0-5150 GCA_037445855.1 Chloroflexota bacterium
CAAAGCCGATCATCATCCCCTGGTCGCCCGCGCCGATCTGGTCGATCGGATCGCCTTTTGCGCCGCGTACTTCCAGCGCATCGTCCACGCCCTGCTTGATATCGGGTGATTGTTCTTTCAACGAGACCATAATGCCGGCGGTTTTGTAATCGAGACAGTATTTGGAATCGGTATAGCCGATGCGCTTGATGGTCTCGCGCGCGATCGCCTGCGCGTCGAAGTATGCCGTGGTCGTGATCTCACCCAGAATCATGATGACGCCGGTCGTCGCGGCGGTCTCGCACGCGACGCGCGCCATCGGATCCTGCGCGTAGATCGCGTCCAGGACGCCATCGGAAATCTGGTCGCACAGTTTATCGGGATGCCCTTCGGTCACCGACTCGGACGTCAGCAACAGTTTGGGCTCGGACATGAATGTGGTGCTCATCAATCCTCCATTTCTGATTTAGGATTTATGATTTCAGATTTGGTACAACCCAATCAACTTGGAATTCCAATCTTAAATCATAAATCTGAAATCTCAAATTCCTACGTTCCTTCTTCCCAACTCGCGAGATATTTCTCCTGCTCCGGCGTCAATTTATCGATCCGGATTCCCATCGCTTCCAGCTTCAGCCGCGCGATCTCCTTGTCGATGTCCGCCGGCACCGCGAAGACATTCTTGGGTAACTCTTGGTGATGCTGCGCGAGGTACTCCGCGCTCAACGCCTGGTTCGCGAACGACATATCCATCACGGACGATGGATGCCCTTCCGCCGCGGCGAGATTCACGAGGCGACCTTCGGCGAGCAAATTGATCCGCCGCCCGTCTTTCAGGATGTATTGATCGACAAATTCGCGCACGTGCCGCTTTTCGACCGCGAGTCTTTCCAATTCCGGAATGTTGATCTCGACGTTGAAATGTCCGGAGTTGCTGATGATCGCGCCGTCCTTCAGGTGCGGGAAATGCCGCTCGTCGATCACGTTCTTGTCGCCGGTCGCGGTGACGAAGATGTCGCCGACCTTCGCTGCCTGCTCCATCGTCATCACGTCGAAGCCATCCATGACCGCTTCCAGCGCGCGCAGCGGATCGATTTCGGTGACGATGACGCGCGCGCCCAGCCCACGCGCGCGGCTGGCGATGCCGCGCGAGCACCAGCCATAGCCGCCGGTGACGAAGACGCGCCCGGCGAACAAGACATTGGTCGCGCGAATGATGCCGTCCAACGTCGATTGCCCGGTGCCGTAGCGGTTGTCGAAGAAATGTTTCGTCATCGCGTCGTTCACCGCGATCACCGGATATTTCAGCGCGCCATCCTTCGCCATCGCGCGCAGACGAATCACGCCGGTCGTCGTCTCTTCCGTCCCGCCGATCACGCTCGGCAGCAGATCGGTGCGCTCCTTGTGCAGCGTGGAGAGCAAGTCCGCGCCGTCGTCCATCGTAAGGTTCGGCGCGAAATCCAGCCCGGCGCGCAGATGGCGATAGTACGTCGCGTTGTCCTCGCCCTTGATCGCGTAGACCGGCACTTCGAAATGCGCGACGAGCGACGCCGCGACATCGTCCTGGGTTGACAGCGGGTTCGACGCGGCAAGCACCACATCCGCGCCGCCGGCGACGAGCGTCCACATCAAGTTCGCGGTCTCGCTCGTGACGTGCAGGCACGCCGCGACGCGCAACCCCTTGAGCGGTCGTTCCTTCTCAAAGCGCGCGCGAATCTGGCGCAGGACGGGCATATCGTTCTCCGCCCACTGGATGCGGAAACGCCCCTTCTCCGCTAGAGACAAATCTTTTACATCATGTTCTCGTTTTGCCATTCGTTTCTCCCGATTCTGAAGGGTGCGGGATGAAAGGTGAACCGGAACATCTCCCTTCATCCTTCCGCCTTCATCCTTTGAATTTCACAACGCCGGCGTCTCGCCGAACACCTCGCGGTAGCGCGCGACAAAGTCCGGCAACTCGTAACGATGATTCTGCGTACCGTATTCTTCCAGCGCGTACGTCGCGGCGAGACTGCCCAAGCGCCCCGTCGTCTGCCACGGCAGTTTTTTCAGATACCCCTTGATGATGCCGGCGCGGTACGCGTCGCCGACGCCGGTCGGATCGACATTGCGCCGCGCGGGAATCGCCGGAATGTCGATGGCGTTGCCCGCGGTATAAATCGTCGATCCCCTCTCGCCGTGCGTGACGATCAGCGTCTGCGTTTGCGCGGCGAGGACTGCATCGGTCCAGCCCGTTTTGTTTTTCATCATCTCAAACTCGTACTCATTCACGATCGTCATCGTCGATCCGCGCGCGCCCTCGGCAAGCTCTTCGCCGCTGAGACGAACGATCTGCTGGCTGGGATCGTAGATGTACGGCAGGCGCAACTCCTGGCATTCCCGCGCCGACTGCACCATCGCGCGCGGATCGTTGGGCGAAATCACCACCAGGTCGACGTGGCTGCCGAGCGTGCGCTCCTTGATCGAGAGTTCGTGCGCGTGCGCCATCGCGCCAGTGTAGAACATCGCGATCTGATTGTGGTTGGTGTCGGTGCTGACAAAAAACGAGGCGGTAAAGTCGCCGGGGATTTCTACGATGGCGCTCGTATCGATGCCGGCTTTTTCCAACCAGGCGCGGTACTCGCCAAAGTCTTCGCCGACGGTTGCCATGATGCCGGGGCGCTCGCCCAGCAGCGAGAGGTTGTACGCGATGTTCGTCGCCACGCCGCCCAGATGCTTCTTCATCGAGTCGACGAGGAACGAGACCGAAATATTTTCGATCTTGTCCGGCAGGATGTGGTCTTTGAAATAGCCGGGAAACATCATAATGTAATCGTACGCAATCGAGCCAGTAATCAGAACGCTCACTTCAAACCCCAGTGTTCAGTATGTCAGTAGGACGGTGAGACAGTGAGACAGCATCACTGTTCGACTGCTTCACTGTTCTACTTTATCATAATGTCCCGCAGATTCACATCGAACGGCGGACGCACGACGCCGCGTTCCGTCACCAGCGCGGTGATGTACCGGTTCGGCGTCACGTCGAACGCCGGGTTGCCCACACGCACGCCCTCCGGCGCGATGGGCACGCCTTCGATGTGCGTTACCTCACGCGCGTCGCGCTCTTCAATCGGGATCGCGTCGCCGTGCGGCAAACTCATATCGATGGTGGACGTGGGCATCACCGCATAGAACGGAATGTCATTCTCGTGCGCGACGACGGCGGCTTTGTACGTGCCGATTTTGTTTGCCACGTCGCCGTTTGCCGCCACGCGATCGGAGCCGACAAAACATTTTTGGATTTTGCCGACGCGCATGTAATGGCCGGACGCGTTATCGGCGATCAGCGTCATCGGTACGCCGGCTTGCGTCAATTCCCACGCGGTCAGCCGCGCGCCTTGCAAGCGCGGACGCGTCTCGTCGACCAAGACATGAATCTTCTTGCCCTGCCGGTGCGCTTCGATGATCACGCCGAGCGCGGTGCCGACATCGACGGTCGCGAGCGCGCCAGCGTTGCAGTGCGTCAGCACTGTGTCGCCGTCGTCGATCAGCGCCGCGCCGTGCCGCGCCATCGCCTGATTGATCTCCACGTCCTCATCCGCGATGCGCTGCGCTTCCGCGACGACGAAATCGCGCAGCCCGCTCGCGTCAAGGTTTGCGCCGCGCGCCGCACGCAGCACGCGGTCGAGCGCCCAGCCGAGATTGACCGCAGTCGGACGCGTCGCGCGCAGTTCCTTTGCCGCGGCAGCGAGATCGCGGAGCAATTCCTCGCGCGTTGCCGCGCGCGATTCACGCGCCGCGAGCGCGAGACCGAACGCCGCCGCCGCGCCGATCGCCGGCGCGCCGCGAATCGTCATGTCCTTGATCGCGTGCGCGACCGCGCGGTACTCGCGGCATTCGACGATCTCAAAGTGGCGCGGCAGCTTGCGCTGATCGATCATTCTCACCACGCCCGTGCTCATTTCTATCGTGCGCATTGTTTGTAAGGGCGTTTAATTAAACGCCCCTCCTTTGCAAAAAAAATTCTCTCCGATGAGAGAGAATCCAAGAACGTGCTCTCATCTTCCAAGCGCGTCCCGCAAATCAAGAATGATCCGCAGGGGCTTGCCGGAGTTGGCACCGGATTCAGTAAACAGTGTTCGGTAATAAAGAAGTGCTGCGCACTGATTACTGGTTACTGCCCGGTTGCCGAGGTTTCACAGGGCCGGTCCCTCCACCTCTCTGGATGAGTGTCCAGTGAATATTCAATTGTGGATGTTTTATAGCACAATCATCTTGGTTTGTCAATTTGAAATGACGCGCAGCGATCCCAAGTCGACCGAATCCCCGCCCTGACGAACCGGCAGCCGCGCGCCATCGCTCGCGCGGTACACTCCGATCTCGATGGAGTACACGCCTGCGGGCGCGTCGCGCGGAACCACCAGCGCGTGGTCATCCAGAATTGTTTCGCCAACATCCCAGAACGAGGTAGGATACGCGCCGCGCTGCGGCTGGCTATCTTGCTGCGCGATCGTTTTGCCGCCGGCAGCGACGAGATGCACGAACATGGTGTAATCGTCCTTCATCGCCGCGCGGCTGCGCCAGTAGAGTCTCACGATAAGCGCATCGCCCGGCAGCGCGGTCGCCGGCAGCGCATCGCCCACCAGCGACAACTGATCCGCGAAATCGAACGCGATCGGATTCTCGATCGGGACGTTCGACGCGCCGGCAATTTTGAATCGCGCAATCGTCGGCGTTACGACGTTACCGCGCGGATCGCGCGCCGTGAGATTCTCCAGCGGCACGCGGCGGAATAAACCCACTTCGATGCGCCCAACGCCCGGTCCGCGCGCGTCAAGCGACAGCGGCACGCGATAGGTATCGACGACGATTTCGCCGGGCTGCCAGAGCCGCGTGGGGTACAGCCCGCCGCCGGGAAACGCTTCCCAGCGTCCGACGATCTGATCGGTCTGATCGAACAGGCGAATATAAACCGACAAGTCTTCGGCGATGCGCGCGTTCGCGCGCCAGTAAAGCGTGATCGGCACTTCATCGCCCGGCGCGACCGATCTCTGCGGCAACGCATAGCCCACGAGTTCGGCTTGATCGTCGAACATGATGTGCGTTGGATTTGGCACGTTCGCGTCGCTCGGCAACCGCGCCGGCAGCGCGTACGCCGGCGCAATGAGGGTGAAGGGCGCGAGCGCGGAAAA
>JBBIJS010000217.1:0-5146 GCA_037445855.1 Chloroflexota bacterium
GTTTTTCTGCTTTGACGCCCGCAGCGAGACAGTGGTATAATGTTGGCGGGGAACGCCGAATCAGAAATCCCAACTTCCCCAGAGGTGCTTTTGAGTACGGAACAATTGATCACAGACGATCTGAACGCGTTGCTGGCTGTTCTGCCGCCCAGCGTGCAGACGCATCTCCACCAAATCAATCGGAACGCGGATTTGTTGGAAATCATTCTCGATTTGGGGCGCGCGCCGGAGGCGCGTTTTGTGGGGGAGGCAGTCGCGCTCAACTCCCGCGAAGTCAATCACGACGATATTGATTTCGTCGTCTCGCGCATTGGCGATTTTACGGACGATAACCGCGCCGGCATTCCGCGCACGCTCCACCGCATTTCGTGCATTCGCAACCGGCAGGGCAAGATCGTCGGCTTGACATGCCGCGTGGGACGCGCGGTCTATGGCACGATCGAGATCATTCGCGATATCGTCGAATCGGGCAAGAGTATCCTGCTGCTTGGGCGCCCTGGCGTTGGCAAGACGACGATGCTGCGCGAATCCGCGCGCGTGCTTGCGGAAACGAAACGCGTCGTGATCGTCGACACCTCGAACGAGATCGGCGGTGACGGCGACATTCCGCATCCGGCGGTGGGCAAGGCGCGGCGGATGCAAGTGCCCACGCCGTCGCTACAGCACGAAGTGATGATCGAGGCGGTGGAGAACCACATGCCCGAAGTCATCGTCATCGACGAGATCGGGCGCCAACTGGAAGCGGAAGCCGCACGCACGATCGCGGAACGCGGCGTCCAACTCATCGGCACCGCGCACGGTCGCTCGCTCGAAAATTTGATGATGAACCCAACGCTCGCCGATCTGATCGGCGGCATTCAATCGGTCACGCTGTCGGACGAAGAGGCGCGCCGGCGCGGCACGCAGAAATCGATCTTGGAACGCAAAGCGCCGCCTACGTTCGACGTGATCATCGAGATCCAGGAGCGCAACCAACTCGCGGTGCACCACGAAGTCGCGAACGCGGTCGATACGCTTCTGCGCGGCCGCGTCCTGCCGCCGGAAATTCGTTCGCGGGACGCGGAGGGACAGGTGCGCATCGACAAGCCGCAAGCGCTGCCGCGCATCGGCGCGCTGCGGGAACCGTCGCGCGGCCGGCGCGAACCCGCGCCGGCGCCGGAGCGCGCCGCGCGCGAAGCCGCGCCGACGCACGCGATGAAATTGTTCCCGTACGGCTTGAGCCAGGAACGTTTGGAGCAAGCCGCCAAGGGCTTGCAGCTGCCGGTCCAAGTGGTCAACGACGTGAGCAGCGCGGATGCCGTGCTGACGCTCAAGAATTACTATCGCAAGCGTCCGCCGATCGTGACGGATGCGGAACGACGCGGCGTGCCGGTCTACGTCTTGCGCTCGAACACGCTGGCGCAGATGGAAGGCGTGCTGGAAGATTTGTTCGGCGTCGATGGCAAGAACGATCCGACCACCGACGCGCTGCGGGAGACGCAAGCCGCGATCGACCAGGTGGCGCAAGGCGCGCACTCGGTGGAACTCCCGCCGCAGACCGCGTACATCCGCCGGCAGCAGCACGAGATGGCGCGCCGCGCGAATTTGTTCTCGCGCAGTCTCGGCAAAGAGCCGCGCCGCCGCGTGCGGATTTACCAGACGGAAGTGTAAGTTCAATACCTGAGCCGCAAAGAGCGCAAAGGTCGCCAAGTTTTTCTTTGCGCTCTTCGCCTCCTGTGCGGTTCAACCTATTCTGACGTTCCAGGGGCGCATCTGACACTCTTCATCACCTTCGAAGGTCCGGACGGGAGCGGCAAGACGACGCAGGCGCGACTACTCGCGGAATATTTGCAATCGCGCGGCACGCCGGTGTTGCTCACCCGCGAGCCCGGCGGCACCGCGATCAGTGAACAAATCCGCGACGTGGTTCTCTCGAACCGTAATCAATCAATTCAGCACGAGACGGAGGCGCTGCTCTTTTCCGCGGCGCGCGCGCAAATCGTCGCGGAACTGATTCGCCCCGCGCTCGCCGCCGGCAAGATCGTCGTGTGCGACCGCTACGCGGATTCCACGATGGCGTATCAGGGCTACGGGCTAGGGCTAGACTTGGACGCGCTGCGCGCGATCACGCGATTCGCGACCGGCGGCTTGACGCCCGATCTGACCTTCTACGTCGACGTGCCGGCGGAAATCGGTCTGGCGCGGCGGCATCGCGGCGAGACCAATCGGCTCGATCAAAAAGACTTGGCGTATCATGCTCAGGTCCGCGACGGTTTTCTGAAAATGGCGCGCGCGGAACCGCAGCGCTGGGTCGTCATCGACGGGACGCGGACGGTGGCTCAAGTGCAGAGGGACGTTCGGGCGCGGCTCGAACCGAAACTGGAGGGCTTATGAAACTCGTAGTGGCGATCGTTCACAACGACGACGCACGGGCGTTGTCTAACGCGCTGCGGGATAACAGCATTCCGTCGACTCTCAGCAGCACCACCGGGGGCTTTCTGCGCGAAGGAAACTCGACGTTCTTGATCGGCGTAGAGCCAACTAAGTTGGACGATGTGTTTGCGCTGATCAAGAAGAATTGCACGACCCGCACGCAGTTGGTCAACCCGATGCCGCCGGTGATGGAGCCGGGCGAGCTGTACCTCGCGCAGCCGGTGGAAGTGCAAATCGGCGGCGCGAACGTTTTTGTGATCAACGTAGAGCGGTTTGAAAAATTCTAGAAGCTGGAGGTTGGAAGTTGGAGGTTAGAGGTTCGACCAAGCAGCCACTTTTCAATCTCCAATTTCTATCCTCCAAAATCCATGCCGCCCACATCGCCCGCGCCTTCGCCGCCAAGACCGGGCATTGATTTTTCGATCTCCTCTGGATTCTCCCCGGCTTCCAGCCGCTCGACCATTTCGCCAAACTCCGGACCCAGATCTTCGCCGCCCACCTGATCGCCCATCTTGCGCATAAAGCGCGCCATGCTCTTCGGATCGTTCTCGTCGACGTCGCCGAACGAGGACGGATCAGACAGCGCTTCCATTCGCGCGTCCTCCGATTTCACGGTCGCGACGCGCGAGACGAGGCGCGCGAGATTCGGGCTGGCGCAGTTCGGGCACTGCGGCGATTTTTCTGAATCGGCAAACGAGCGAAAGAAAATGCTGACGCGGCGCTTGCAATTGCCGCAGCGGTATTCGTAGATGGGCATGGCGCCTGACCTCCTCGGACTGGCGTCTTTGATTATACTGAAAGCGGAATAATTGACAAGCCGTTGGCGCCATCATATAATCGAATCGAGAACCTATGGCTACCATCGCAGAAATTACCGCGCTGCTGGAAGGTCTGTCGCCGCAGCGTTTGGAGCAAGTGCGGGCGTATCTCGAATCCTTGCGACGCGCGCAAACCCAAGCCGACCCCGCCGCGTGGTCTTTCGATTTTCTCGAAAAGTTCGGCGAGGCGACGCACTCGGCGTCGCGCGCGCCGGCGGGAATGGAGATCAAGGTCGCGGCGGCAACGTGCGGCGGCGTGACGCGCCCGGCGCTGTGGGAACATTCGCCGACTAGCGGTTCGGCGATCATCAGCTACATCGTGCCGGTCCCGCCCGGGCTGCGCGGGCTGAAGCTGAAATTCGCGCTCGGCATCCGCGATGGCGCGGAGCTGCCGAGCGATCGGTTTATCGTCTTCCGCGTGCTCGTCAACGGCTGGAAATTGTGGAGCACGGTCAAGAACGCGCACGCGTGGGAAGAGCATGCCGTCGAGATGCCGCAGGTCAGCAGCGATGTCGCGCGCGTGGAATTTGTGACCGATGGGATGGGCGATAATCGTTGGAACTGGGCGGTGTGGGGCGAGCCGCGGCTCGAAGGGGAAGCCCGATGACGGAGGACGAACGACGGAGGGCGGAACAATCCGTCCTCGGTCATCCGTCCTCCGTCGAACTTTCAATACTTCAATGACGAAGGAGCACCGATGGATTTTCAGTTGACCGAGGAGCAGCGCGCGATTCAGGAGATGGTGCGCGATTTTGCCGACAAGGAAATCGCGCCGCGCGCGGCAGACATCGACAAGTGCGACGAGTTTCCGAACGACGTATTCCAGAAGATGGCAGTGCAAGGATTGATGGGACTGCCCTTCCCGGAGCAGTACGGCGGCGGCGGCGCGGACACGCTGTCGCAGGCGCTGGCGGTGGAAGAGATTTCGCGCGCGTCCGGCTCGGTGGGCTTGACGTACGCGGCGCATCTTTCGCTCGGCTGCGCGCCGATCTACAATTTCGGCGTGGAAGAGCAAAAGAAGAAATGGCTCACGCCGCTGGCGAAAGGCGAAGCGCTCGGCGCGCTCGCGCTGACGGAATCGAAAGGCGGCAGCGATCTCGCCGGGTCGGTCGCGACGACCGCCGTGCTGAAAGGCAACGAGTGGATCATCAACGGCTCGAAGATCTACGTCACCTCCGGCGCGGTCGCGCGCTCGATCAATACGCTCTGCATCACCGACCAGTCGAAAGGGCGCCGCGGCTTGAGCATGCTCCTCGTCCCGCGCGACGCGCCGGGCGTGGTCATCGGCAAAGTCGAAGAGAAGATGGGTTTGCGCGGCTCGCTGACGACGCAGGTCTTTTTCGAGGACTGCCGCGTGCCGAAAGAGAATCTGCTCGGCGCGGCAGGCGCGGGGTTCAAACAGGCGATGATGACGCTCGACGGCGGACGCATCGGCATCGGCGCGATGGCGCTCGGTTTGGGGCGCGCCGCGCTGGACGCGTCGATCAAGTACGCGCAAGAGCGGCAGGCGTTCGGTCATCCGATTGCAGATTTTCAGGCGATTCAGTGGATGATCGCGGACGCGGCGATGGAGCTGGAAGCCGCGCGGCTGCTCGTCATGAAATCCGCATACCTCAAGGATAAAAAGCAACCATTCTCGCAAGAAGCCGCGATGGCGAAACTGTACGCCTCGGAAGCCGCCGACCGCGCGTGCTGGAAGGCGATTCAGATTCACGGCGGCGCGGGCTACCTGCGCGATTTCCCGGTCGAACGATTCTATCGCGACAACCGGCTAACGCTGATCGGCGAGGGGACGAGCGAGATTCTGCGGATGGTGATCGCGCGGAATATTCTGAAGAGTCAGTAGAACAGTGAAACAGTAAGACACAGTACATCACAGATTTGGGCGAGGAGCCAGCGCTCTCTAGCGCGGCGGT
>JBBIJS010000218.1:0-5118 GCA_037445855.1 Chloroflexota bacterium
TTGGACAATGGTTTCTTCGCCTTGACGGTCATTCTGGGATGTAGTAAATTACGAACAGAGGTGGAGCGATGGCACAGAATTTCATGGATCGAATTGAAGTGAATCCGGCAGTGCTGCTGGGCAAGCCAGTGATTCGTGGCACCCGCATACCCGTCGAGTTGATTCTGCGAAAATTAGGCGAGGGGGCAACCGAGGCAGATTTGCGGGACGCTTATCCGCGCTTGACCAAACTAGACATCCAGGCTGCACTAGCGTACGCCGCCAGTTCGCTTGCCCATGAGACCATTTTCGTCCAAGCGGCTTGACGGAGGGTCGTTCCGTGCGATTCCTTGCCGATGAGAGTTGTGATTTCGCCGTCGTGCAAGCGTTGCGTGCGACCGGCCATAGCGTCCTCGCAGTCAGTGAGGTGACCACGCGTTCCGTCGACAGCGAACTCATCGAACAATCTCGTCGTGAAGACCGTTTCCTGTTGATGGAGGACAAGGATTTTGGATGGTTGGTGTTTGCCAGCCATGCTGACTCAGCCGGCGTCATCCTCATCCGCTATCCTGGCGCTGCGCGTGCAACGCTCGCCGAGACAATCATTCACCTTGTAGCGGAGCAAGGCGACCAACTTGTTGGAGCATTTGTCGTCGTCCAGCCCGGACAGATTCGGATTAGCCAAAAACCCGAATGATTTCGCAAGACCTGAGGTTTTCGTCGAAGAGAACCGCAGGTCTTTTTGGTTGCCCTCTCTCTATCCGCACGAACAAATGAACGTTAATCCCCGTAATGGCTGAATCTTTTCGCACCCTCCGCGCCTAACGATTGCGTTCGCTGCGCACAAAGAGAAATGTGCCGATCACCATCAAGAGGGCGAACGACCCGCCGATGATCGCCACATTCGCGAGCGGCGAAGTGAGAACGACCGCGCCGTATTCGGGCTGCCCCAGGTAGAAGATTCCGCGCGTCAAATCGACCGCGTAGCGCAGCGGCGAGAGGCGTGAAAGGATTTCGAGATAGAAGGGTAGCACTTTGATCGGCGCGAAGATTCCCGCGGTGAAAAACTGCGGCAGCAGCAGGAACGGAAAGATCTGATCCGCCGCGCGGCGGCTGCTTGCCACCGATAGCAGCATCACGCCGAAGGCGCCGCCATACAACGCGGTGACAAATCCGACCAGCAACATTCCGCCGACTTGCGCCCAACCCAGCGGCACGCCGATGATGAAGGCAAAGATGAGAATCGCCATGCCTTGTGGGAGCGCGACCAACGTCTCGCCCAGGATTTTCCCAAAGATGATCGAGTACCGCGAAATGGGCGAGACGAAAATCTCCTGGCTGAAATCATTCTCGCGATCTTCCATCAGCGAGATCACGCCGAGCGCGGTGGATTGATACACCGTTTGTGCGAGTACGCCGGTGAACGTGAAGACGAGGATGTTATAGCCCGCCACGTTGCCGAGACTCGCCTGGAGACTGTTGCCGAGGATGCCGATAAAGATCATCGGAAAAACAAAGGACGAAATCATTCGCGCCGGATCGCGCAAAAGTTTCAGGAAATCGCGGTACGCGATTGCGAGAATGGCGTTCGCTTCCCGCCAGCCCGCGCCCAGTCCACGCGGCGCTTGAACTTGCGCTCCCATTTCTACTAACGTTGCCAATGCGCTGCTCCCTCCATTTTCATTCGCGCTCCAGGATCGATAGGTACGCATCTTCGACCGTGGGCGTGTGGAATTGCATGACGGTGAGTGGCGTGTCGATCGATTTCAGGAGTTGGTGCGCGCTCGCGCCCGCGAGGGCGATCTTGAACAACGGCGTTTCGGTGAACGGAACGCCGCGCCGCACCAATTCCGCGCGCAGCGCGCTGCGATCCTCCGCATCGAGTGACACGTAATTCTCGACGAGGTTCGCTTTGACTTGCGCGGGCGTGCCGTTCGCCACCACTTTGCCGTGGTTGAGAATGCAGATGCGATCCGCCTGCTCCGCCTCTTCGAGGTAATGCGTCGTGAGAAAGATCGTGGTCTGATATTCCGCGCGCACCTTGCCCAGATAGTCCCACAGACTGCGGCGACTGGCGGGATCGAGTCCGCTCGTTGGCTCGTCGAGAAAAAGCACCCGCGGGCGATGGATCAGCGAACGGATGATTTCGAGTTTGCGCTTCATGCCGCCCGAAAAAGTTTTGATCGGCTTGAAGATTTCTTTTTCGATTCCCAGCACCGCGGCGAGCGCGTGGATTTGCGTTTGGTACGCCCGCGGCATCAGCGCGAAGGAAGGCGCAAAGGGATACAGCCCGTACAAGACCGCGTGCAAGCGCACATTCTCTTCCGCGGTGAGATTGACGTCCAAGCTGGGGTTCTGGAAAATGATACCGACGCACTGGCGCACCGCGCTGGCTTGGGTTGCCGCGTCGCGCCCGGCGATGATCACCTTGCCCGCGGTCGGCGCGAGCGTGGTGGTGAGGATCGAGATGGTGGTCGTCTTACCGGCGCCGTTTGGACCGAGCAGAACAAAAAACTCGCCGGGGATGACCTCGAACGAAATGTCGTCAACGGCGTTCTTCTCTGCGCGTTTATACCGCTTTACCAGATGCTCAACGTGAATGATCGATTCCATTTGTCCCAAGCGTCGCGGCGCGCAAGAAAACACGCTTGCTCACGCGGCGACATTTTATTTTTCGACGAGGTGTCATCGTCCAACAAAATTATCATAGCACAGACTGATGGCAGACACAATGGGGGGTTGCTGGTGATTGCACACATCTTGATTGTGTCATTGCGAGGCGCGGTTTTTGCGCCGAAGCAATCTCAATCATTAGCAATGCGATTGCTTCGCTTCGCTCGCAATGACACTTGTGGGCAATCACCAGGGGGTTGACTTGGTGACTGCCCAGCAATTGTTCAGCCGATGCCGCGTTGTCGTAGGGGCGAGGCATTCGCACAATCAGCTATTTCATTTCGTCAAGGTCGGCATATATCAACCGACTTTTCCAGCACTCTACGTTTGGCGAATGCCTCGCCCCTACTGAACGGTTACAATTTAAGTTTGACTTAACAGGCATTTAAAGTGGATTTAACCACCGCTGCGGACCCAAATGCTATGATAGCGCCTATATCACAGTGCAGGAGGAACCGATGAACCAACGAACCGCTTTACTTGTCGCCACCGCGTTGACCGTCTTTGTAATGATTCTGATGGTCGGCGTCGTGTGGCAGGTGTTCCAAAAGTCCAATGTCGATACGTTGGGCTTGCAGGTCACTGCCCCGGCTCAAACCACCGAGATTACCGGTGAGCCCCAAGCCGCCAGCGGACCGACCCAGGAGCAGATCGCTCAGCGCGAGGCGGCGTTCCAACAGTTGATCCAACAAGCGAACCAAAAACTCGCCCAGTCCTATCAGCAACAACAAGAACTGTCCAAGCAACTGCAAGCAGAAAAACAAAAACAAACGCCGCCGAAGGTTGCCAGCGCCAGCCAGCCGATCCAGTACAAGGTGTCCGCCGAACAAGCCACCTCCATTGCGTTGGCGGCGGAGAAGGGCGCCGTTCTGACCAAACCAACAGACCTGGTCAGCTTCAAAGGAACCGCGGCGTATGAGATCACGCTGGATCGCGGAGTGGTCTATGTCGATGCGAACAGCGGGCAGGTGCTTTACGATAGCGCGGTCGTCATTGTGGTTCATGATTCGGGCGGCGGCAACAACAATGCCGGCGGCGGCAACCCGAAACCAAGCGCCCCAGCGAGCGGCGGGCACGAAACGGAGAAGGATCATGAGGGCGGCGATGACTAGTCCGCAGCGTCCACCGAAACCAGGCGGATCGCCGGCGGGAAAAAACCGGCACGGCGTCAAGTCGCTCGTCGTCACTGCCTCACTCGCGGCAACGTTGGGCGGCTGGGCGCTGCTGGCGGAACACGCGCCGGTGAACACGAAGGTGCAAGCCGCCACGCTCATCGCGCCGCGCATCGTGGCGTCGTCCGACGCGGCGCTTGGGATGCCGGCTCTACCGACCCTCGTGCCGCCGCCACCCGGGTTATCGCTCTCCTCGCTCGCGGCGCAGCCGACGGAAGTTGCCCAACCGACTCCGCTGCCGGCACCCACGCTGCGCGCGGTGAACCAAGCGCCGCCGCAAAAAGTGGTGCACGTGGGCGGCGGTGGCGGCGGTAATGGTGGCTCGAACGGCGGACCCGCGGCGGTCGCGCAGACCAGCTCGTCCAAGTAATGGATGCTAATGCAACGCCTTGAGTTTCGCGCCATGGGCTGCCACATGTTGGCGCTCGCTGATTCGTCGCAGCCACTCGAACGGTTGCGGCGAATCCCCGCTTGGTTCGAAGACTGGGAACAAACGCTCAGCCGATTCCGCGCGGACAGCGAATTGAATCGGCTGAATCAAAATGCCGGCAGCCCCGTGAAGGTCAGCGATGTCTTGTGGCAAGTCATTCAGGTGTCTCTGCAAGCCGCGCAGCAGAGCAATGGAATCGTGACGCCCGCGCTGCTCGCGGCGCTAGAGTCCGCCGGCTATGATCGCACGTTTGAATCGATCGATCCGAGCGGAGCGCGCCGGCGACCCGGCTGGATGCTGGTCGGCGATTGGCGCGCGATTGAATGGGACGCCGCCGCGCATACCGTCTGCCTGCCGCCGGGCGTGCGCTTGGACTTGGGAGGAATCGCCAAAGGTTGGTCGGCGGATCAAGCCGCGCGGCGGCTCGGCGCCGATGCGCCCGCGCTGATCGATGCGGGCGGCGACCTCGCGGTCAGCGGTCCCCAGGCAAACGGCGAGCGTTGGCCTATCGGCGTTGCCGATCCGAGCGCGCCAGCGCGCAACCTCGAACTGCTGATGATCGCGCAAGGCGCGGTGGCAACTTCGGGTCGGGATTATCGCCGCTGGCAGCGCAAGGGCGTCTGGCAGCATCACATCATCGACCCGCGCACCGGCGAGCCCGCCGAGACCGACGTGCTCAGCGCGACGGTCATCGCGCCGTCGGCAATCGAAGCCGAAGTCGCGGCGAAGATGGTTTTGATCTTGGGCAGCCGCGCCGGACTGGAGTGGCTCGAAGAACAATCGACTCTGGCGGGTATGGCGGTGCTGGAAAGCGGATATGTCCTGCACAGCCGGCGAATCGAAGATTACTTGTGGAGATAACGC
>JBBIJS010000219.1:0-5110 GCA_037445855.1 Chloroflexota bacterium
ACGTAGACGGCGTTAGAGAACGCCTTCTCCTCAAATCTGTGATGTACTGAGACGGGTAAACAGGGAAACAAGTGATTATGGTCTACTTGTTTACTTGTCTACTTCGTTCGTCGCTTTCACGGTCTTGGCGCGCGTCAGCGCGACCAAATCCTGCACCGCCAGCTGCACATCGACGCCGCGCTGCCCCGCGCTGATGTGGACCTGCTCGCGTGCGAGCGCGGGTTCGTCGATGCAAATCTCAAAGCCGCGATTGAGCAGCGCGAGCGCGCTGATGCCGCCAACCTGCAAGCCGGTCAGCGCTTCGGCTTCCCGCTGCGTCGCCATCCGCAGCTTCTTTTCGTCCAAAGATTTTGCCAGCAATTTCAAATCGACCTCGCGCGGAGATGGAACCATCACCAGAATTGGCTTGCCGCTTTTCGGCGGCTCGCGCAGAACGACGAGCGTTTTGTAGACCGATTCCGCCGGCGCGCCAATCAGCGCCGCCGCTTCCGTCGCGGAATGAAATTCGCCGGTCGCATCGTACGTCTTGGCGACATACGCGATTTTGCGCGCGTCGAGCAGGCGCATCGAGTTGAGTTTGTCAGGCATGGGGCAAATTCGACGGAAGACGAAGGACGGATGACGGAATCATCTCCCTCCGTCTTTCGTCCTCCGTCCACCGTCGTCACAATGCATCCACCAACGCGTGCAAAACCGCGACGGGCCAGACGTTGCGCGTGCGCTGGTACGCGAACGCGAACGCCGCGCCGAAGCCCATTTGAAATGTCAACACAGTGATCCACGTCTCGCGCCAGTCGTGGGTGGTAAAAAACAAATAGTCGATCGGCAGATGCGTCAAGCCAAAAAGCAACGACGACGCGAGGAGCGCCCAGCCGGAATTGCGCCACCATGCTTCGAGCCGCGTCAGCAGAATCGCGCGGAACACGACTTCCTCCGGCAAACCGGCGGCGAAGAAAAACTCGACCGTGTTCCGACCGAGCTTGGGCAGATCGGTTTGATGCAGATAGAGCGCATACCCCAGCATCGCCAGCAATACCGGCAGCGCGATCCACCATGCGCGCAGATTGAGATCAAGCCCCTGCGCGCGCCAACGATAACCTGCCGCGAACAGAACGACAATGGGAACGATCACGAGCGAGAGGACTTTGGGCGTGGTCTCGAATTCCAAAGACTGGTAACACGTGAAATCCGCCGGCAAAAAGAAAAATGCCTTACTGCAAATCCCAATGCGCCAGACGATCCACAAGACGGTGAGCGCCAGCGCAAATAGAAACTCGAGCCGCGGGCGCTTGACTGCCGGCGGCGGAGCGCTGCCTGACCGTGACATCCACCAGAACACGAAGACAAAGCCCACGAGTTCCGCGAGTTGCCAGAGCCATTCCGTGGTCGCGCGCAGAAAGATCAGCGCGAACCATGGGAGCAACAGCAGAATGATCGCCACGAGCGCGGCGCGGTCACGCGCGACGCGGCTCGCGGACGCGCGCACATCGCGCCGGATCGACGCGGCATAGCCGCGCGGCGAGAACTTAATCGCTTGCAACGGGAATCCCTGACGGCTCGTCGCTCACCGTCGCGCGCCGCGTGCTGGATCGATTGACCAAATAGACGCCGAGCAGAATCGTCAAGCCGCCGATGAACGCGACCGGCGTCAATGTCTCGTTGAGAACGATTGCCGCGACGACAAGCGTCACGAGCGGCTCGACGTAGAGGAACGCGACCGTCTGTGCGGCGTCGAGCCGCGCGAGCGCATCGTACCAAAAGATGTACGCGAAACCGGACGCGCATAGTCCGAGGAAACCGATCGCCGCCCAGCCGGTGAGCGAGAGGCGGCTGATTTCACTCAACCCCTGCGCGCCCACAAAAACCGGCAAGACCATCAGCCAGCCGAACGCCATCACAAGCGTGACCATCAACGTCGGGTGCATTCGGCGCAGCATCGGTTTGCTCGCAACCGAGAAGATCGCCCAATTGAGCGAACTCGCCAGCGCGAGAAAATCGCCGGCGGTGCTGGGAAGCCGCAGCACGTCCAGCGACAGGACGCCTTGCGTGATAACCGCGAACGCGCCGGCGAACGCAATGACCAAGCCGAGGATTTTGAATGCCCCAAAAGTTTCGTGGAGGAAGAGCCAAGCGAGGATTGCGGTAAAGACCGGCGTGAGCGTAACCAGCCACGCGACGCTCGTCGCGGCGGTGACCGCCAGCCCGCTGACCTGCAGCGCCTGATGGGTCAGAATACCAATCGCGCCGAGGAGTGCCAGCCAGAGCAACTCGTGCGGGGTGACCGATCGAAAAACTTTCAGCCGCCACACGGCGAACGATAGAACGATGACGCCCATTCCGAAACGCAGCGCGAGGACGGTGAATGGACTAACCTCACGCAGCGCGGTCTTGGTTGCGACGAACGACGCGCCCCAGATGACCGCCGCGAGGAATGCCTTGACGTAAGCTGATGCGGTGGATGACATTGGGCGGCATTATAGCACGGAAACGGTGATGCCTCAAACGAGTTGACCTCGCGCGCGATAAGAGGTAGAATATTCTCAGCTCACACAGAGGAACGCCTAAGAGCGCCTAACAAAATGACATTGTAGGGGCGATGCCTGCGTGCTCGCCCAGGCAACCACGCAGGGTTGCCCCTACCGATGATTCATTTTGTTAGGCATTCTAAGGGTCTTTTGGCACGACACAGCGACGTGGAGTGAAACGATGCCCGCCCCATCGAAAACGATTGCACGGCTCGCCGTCAAGTTTGTCGAGTTCCAGGGCAAGCGACTGCTCGGCGATCAGTTCGCCGCAGAAGTGTTGAACACCTTCGCCGAAACCGTTGGCGATGACGCCGCCGCAAAACTCGCCGCGTTCTTCGATCAAGGCGAACGCGCGGAACAACTCCTCGCCGCGTTCCAAGCCGCGGACGATTGTCTCGCCGCCAAGTCCGACGCGTACGCGCAACTGATTCGCTCCAAGCCGCTCGCGCGCATCGAATCACTTGAAAAACTCGCCACGGCGTTGCCGGACGCGCTCGACCACACGCGTTTGCTGGACGCGCTGCGCCGTCAATTCCTCCAAGACTGGCAAGGTCAGTTGACCGACGCGCAAGCCGCCGATGCCGCCAACGCGTACACCGATTGCCTCATCCGTGCATTTGCCCTCAAGTTTGGAAACGACCTCCCCCTGCTCATCCGAATTGTTGAGAAACTCGACCACCTCATCAGCACAACCGACGAAACGCTTGAACGCGTCAAACGCATTGAAACGACAGTTACCGCCGTGCACGTGTGGCAACGTCCCTCCGCCCCGCGCGCAGATCCCGGCTTTGTCGGTCGCGCCAAAGAACGTGAGGACGTTCGCGCGCTCCTCGCGCCCGGAACGCGCGCGGCAATCACCGCGACCGTCCACGGCACGCCCGGCGTCGGTAAGACCTGGCTCGCGCGCCAACTTGCCGCGCAACTCGATTCCGAATTCCCCGGCGGCGTTCTCTTCCAGTTCCTCGGCTCCACGCACCGCCGCGCCGATCTATGTGCGCCGATTTTGGACGACTGGAGCAAGCGCGCCGGCTATCCGCTCGCGCGCGACGAACACCTTTCGTCCGATCAGGTGCGCGACTGGCTCGATGGGCACGGTCCGCTGCTCGTCGTCCTCGACGACGTCTGGGACGCGGCGGGTATCAAGCCATTGCTCGATGCCGCGCCGCGCGACGCCAGCATCTTGCTCACCACGCGCAAATCGCGCCTTGCCAGAGAGGCGAGCAACAAGGTTTATGCGCTTGATATTCTCACGCTGGACGACGCACTCGACCTGCTCCGCGCGCGAATGGACAATGTGACTGACGCCGACGCGCCGCTGTTAGGTGAACTGGCGGGACATTTGGGACGCCACGCGCAAGCACTTGACATTGCCGGCAAGAATCTAAGCCGCTGGCAGAAATCGCGCTGGAAAGAAAAGGTCACGGCGCTGGGTCGATTAGTGCGCGCGGGCGAAGCGTTCGGTGAACTGCCATTTCCAGGCGAAGAGGAACGCGTGAGCGAGGTTGAAGCCGCGCTCAAGTTTTCGTACGACGAAATGGATGAACGCGCGCAAACGCGCTTTCGCGCGCTCGGCGCGTTTGCGCCAGACGCGAGTTTCCGCACTGAATTCGCAGCGGCGTTGTGGAAATGTCCCAATGACGAAGCGTTGGGTCTGCTAACCGATTTCTGCGAGCGCGGCTTGTTGAGCGCACAGGAGCATGAACGCTGGCAGCAGCACTTGATCTTGCACGCCTACGCGCTCGCGCTCCTCCGCCGCGCCGGGGAAGAAGACGCCACGCGCCGCGCGCACGCCGAGACGTTCCTTTCCGCGATGCGTGAGATGGACGACAAGCAGGTTTATTACCGGATGCTCCCCGATTACGCGCAACTGCGCCACGCGTTTGAGTGGGCGGTTGAGCACGACTTGGGAATAGCGCAGGGCATTGCCGCAAATGGCGCAAACCTGCAATCACAATTCAACTTGGTGCGCGACAGCGACGCGTGGTCGCTGCGCCTGCTCGAACTCGCGCGGCAAGCGAAGGATGAACAAGTGCTAGCGCAAGCGCTTCTAACGCGCGGCAACATCCTCAGCGACCTCGCCAATCTGCCGGGCGAAGATCGGGCTGCCCGCCTCCGCGAGTCGCTCGCCGCTTACGACGAGGCACTCCGCTTCCGCCGTCCCGACACCGCACCGCTCGACTATGCTATGACGCAAGGAAACTTGGCAATTCTTTTCGCGGAACTGGCAGATATGCCGGGCGAAGATCAACACGCGCGGTTGCGTGAGGCGTTACGGTGTGCTGTCACCGCACTCGGATGGTTTGAAAAATCGCAGCACGCGCCGTATGTTCAGCAAGCGCGCGGCTTGCTTGAGCACCTCCGGCAAAAGTGCGGCGATCTGTTTCCGGCGTTGTGGGCAGAGTTGAACATCGGCGCGCTGCCGGCGTGGTTGCAAAAACAATAGACCTTCGAGGTTTCTGCGGAACACCTCGAAGGTCTCACCCAATCACCCAACCACCCAACCATCAAACTTTCTTCAACATCTCCCGCACCGGCTCCGCCAACTGCCCCAGCCCCAGCCCACTCAACTCCGCCGGTACGTTGCC
>JBBIJS010000220.1:0-5100 GCA_037445855.1 Chloroflexota bacterium
GTCAATCGACTTTGCAACAACCGTGCCTGCTTAGCTATAACAGTCACTCCCTGTTTTGAAAAATTAGCGGGCGCTTGGTCGAAAGTCACCGCGGGGCGGAGCCGCAGTTGAGCGCCGATAGATTTAAGTAGATTTATCCACTTTCGACGGGGCATATCTCACCAAATCCCCATTTCATTTTGACCTTTCTTGGACTTGGATCCGTTATTCTGAGTCTGTCGCGACGGCGGCGAACTTGCCTCATGGAGGGGTTGTTTTGACAGAGACCACAGCACGCGATTGGATTTCGATTCGCGAAGCCAGTCGACGGCTCGGCGTCCACATCGGCACGGTGCGCGAATGGGCCAATGCGGGGACGTTACCCAGTTATCGTACTCCGGGCGGCCATCGCCGATTTTCCTCTTTCGATCTCCAATCTTTCGTCAAGCAACAGCGCAAGTCTCCAGCCACAAATCCCTCTCCCGCCGAACACGCGTTGGGCGCCGTGCGCGAAGAATTGCGGGCGCCTCAGGCAACCCACGCCACGTGGTTCAAGCAACTGGGTCGCGTGCCCAACGACGAACAACGCGCCAAGCAGCGCGAGTTCGGACAACATTTGCTTGCGTGTGTGGCGGCGTTTGTCGAAGAACCAAACCTGCGCGAGAATTTGCTTGACGAGGGACGCTGCATTGCGCGCGAGTACGGCGAGCTGCTGGCGGCGCATGGCTTGTCCGCCGGCAATGCCGCCCGCGCGACGATTCATTTTCGTCAACTCATTCTCAAAACAGTTCTCGATGTCTACCTCGGAGCGCGCACGGGTGACGAAGAGGATGCGAAACTTTTCCAACGCGTCAGCGCGTTTCTCGACGAGATCCAGCTCGCGCTGGTCGACGTGTATCCGTAGCGGGCAGCGATGAACGCGATCATCTCGGCAATCGATTCCCGCCAGTCTCTTGACATTCTGCTCTTTCCGAGTAAAATAGGCACGCTTTTACCAAGTCTCCCATAGTTTTCCATAGTTTATTTGGGCTTGATCAATGTCACAAATGTCGCAAATCGAATCGGATTGGCTGACCCTCGGTAAAGCAAGTCAGCTGCTGGGCGTCCATCCGACCACGCTGCGCGCGTGGGTGGACGCGGGACTGCTCCATGCGTTTCTCACCCCTGGCGGACACCGTCGTTTCCAGCTGGCGGAGTTGCGCGCGTTTCTCAATCGCCGCCGTGGCGATACAACGACGCGCGCCCTGATCGCCGCTCCCGACCAGACGCTGCAGCACGTTCGCCAGCAATTGGCTGAGCAGCCGGTTGCGCGGCAGCATTGGTATCAACGGATGTCCGATGCGCAGCGCACGCAGCAACGCGAGACGGGGGCGCGCCTGCTGGGGCTTTTACTCCAGTTTGTTAGCCGCAGCGAAAATGCCGAGCATTTTATTATCGAAGGGCGCGCGCTGGTGCAGGAGTACGGACGCGAATTTGCGCTTGCGAATTTTTCAATCACCGAATTGGCGCAAGTCTTCCTTTTCTTCCGCCGCATGATCGTGAACGCGGCATACGATCCCACCAGTGGCAACGCGCCGAGCGATGCGGAAGGGATGCGCCTCCTGCAGCGCATCACGCTGTTCATGGACGAGATGTTGGTGGCGACACTCGCTGCCTACGAACAAAGTGCGCGGAACACTATCGCGCCGCGAAAAGTAACTGCCCGGCGCAAGAAGACTGCGTCGCGTAAGAAAACGCCACAACCAAAATAAAAGTTCTGGAGTTCCGCCTGTGCGCCAACAAATCCTGATGATGGGGGTGAATCACACCACCGCGCCGATTCAACTGCGCGAGCAAATTGCGGCGTTTGCTTGTACGCGCGAAGAGGCGTTGAACCAACTGCATACGCAATTGGATTCGCCGGTCTTTTCCGAACGCCTCATTCTCTCCACCTGCAATCGAACCGAAATCTACGCGCTCACGCCTAATCGCGCGCGCGGCGAATCCGTTTTGCGCGATCTCTTCACGACGCATGATGCCTTTCCTCTCACGGGTAACTGCCTTTATACCCATGCCGACCGCGCCGCGGTGGCGCATCTGTTCGCCGTGGCGAGCGGAATCGATTCGATGGTGATCGGCGAATTTGAAATCCTGGGACAGGTGCGCCGCGCCTACCTTGCCGCGGCAGAGCGAGACTCGATCGGACCGATTCTCCACCGGCTGTGCAACGATGCGATTCACGTCGGCAAGCGCGCCCATTCCGAGACGACGATCGGCGCGGGTGCGGCATCGGTCGCGTACGCGGCGGTCGCGCTCGCACGCCAACATCTCGGCGATTTGACCGGACGCCGCGCGCTCGTCATCGGCGCCGGCGAAATGGCGCAGCGCGCCGCGAAGAACCTGGCAGCGGACGGCGCGTGCGCGGTCATCGTCGCGAACCGCACGCTCGCGCATGCGGCACAAGTTGCCGCTGAGATTGGCGGACGCGCGATTCAGTTCGATGAATTGCCGCGCGCCCTTGCTGAAGCCGACCTGGTTATCAGCGCGACCGCCGCGCCGCATATTATCCTCAGCGCTCCTACCGTCAACGCCGCGATCGGCGCGCGGAACGGACAGCCGTTGTGCTTGATCGATATTGCGGTTCCGCGCGATATCGATCCGCAAGTGGCGGGGATTCCCAACGTACGGCTCTTCAACCTTGACGATTTGAATCAACTTGTGGATGCCAACCGCGCGGAGCGTGAGAAAGCGGTGACGCAGGTTCACGCGATTATCGCCGAAGAGATCGAAAACTTTTGGGCGTGGTATTCTGAACGGCGCGCGGCGCCGGTGATCGCCGAGTTGCGCGGTCACGCGGAAGCCATTCGCGAAGCGGAGCTCCAGAAAGCCCTGCGCCGACTGGGACACCTTCATTTGACCGACCGCGACCGCAACGTGATCGCGGCACTCTCAGCGGGTATCGTCGGCAAACTGCTCGCGGCGCCCACGGTGCATTTGAAAGCGCGCGTGCAAAGCGGCGACGGGCAAGTTTACCTCGACACGCTGCGCGAACTCTTTGATTTAACGGATTCCAATGAACACGACAACCTCCCACCAGTTTTTTGAAACCGCACAAAAAATATTCCCTGGCGGCGTCAATAGCCCCGTACGCGCGTGGCGGAGTGTCAGCGGCGAACCGCGCTTTATCACGCGCGGCGCCGGCGCGAAAATCTACGACGCCGACGACAATGAATATCTCGATTACGTCGGCTCGTGGGGACCGCTGATCTTGGGACACGCGCATCCGCGCGTCGTCGCGGCGATCCAGGATGCGGCAACGCGCGGCACGAGTTTCGGCGCGCCGTGTGAACTCGAAATCGAGCTGGGCACGCGCATTACCCGCGCGCTGCCATCGATCGAAATGCTGCGTTTCGTCAGCAGCGGCACCGAAGCGACGATGAGCGCGATTCGCCTCGCGCGCGCGTTCACGCGCCGCGACCAGATCATGAAATTCGACGGCGGCTATCACGGGCACGCCGACTTTCTGCTCGCCAAAGCCGGCTCGGGCGTCGCGACGCTCGCGCTGCCGGACAGCGCGGGTGTGCCCGCGGCGATTGCCGCGACGACGCTCGTCGCGCCGTACAACGACCTCGACGCGGTCGCGCGGCTTTTCGATTCGCATCGCAACGAGATCGCCGCAGTGATCGCCGAACCGGTTGCCGGCAATATGGGCGTGGTTGCGCCGCAGCCGGGTTTTCTCGCCGGGTTACGCGATCTCACGCGCACGCACGGCGCGCTGTTGATCTTCGACGAAGTGATTACCGGCTTTCGCGTCGCGCGGGGCGGCGCACAGTCGATCTATAATATCCAGCCCGACCTGACCTGCCTCGGCAAGATCATCGGCGGCGGACTGCCGGTCGGCGCGTACGGCGGACGCCGCGATGTTATGCAGTACATCGCGCCGCTCGGTCCGGTGTACCAAGCCGGCACACTGTCGGGCAATCCGCTCGCGATGGCGGCTGGCATTGCCACGCTCGACGCCATCGCCGATACGCGCTCCTTCGACTCCGCTCAGGACGCGTACGCGCAGCTCGACGCGCGCGGCGCGCAGCTCGAGTGCGGCTTGAGCGACGCGGCGCGCGCGGCAGAAATTCCGGTGGCGATCAACCGCGTGGGTTCGCTTCTGACCGCTTTCTTCACCAACCGTGCGGTAACCGATTACGCGACGGCGAAAATGTCGGACACGAAACGATACGCGCAATTCTTCCAGGGGATGCTCGAACGCGGGGTCTACCTCGCGCCGTCACAATTTGAAGCGGCGTTTATTTCGCTCGCGCATACAGAAGTGGATCTGGCGCGGACAATCGAGTGCGCGGCGGATGTTTTCCGAAGAATGTCGAAGGATGGATGACGGATGACGAAAGACGGAACGTCACTCGCCACTCGTCACTCGCCACTTGTCGTCGGCACGCGCGGCAGCGCGCTCGCCCAGTGGCAAACGAATTACGTCGTCACCGCGCTGAAAAGAATCGCGCCCGATTTGCGGATTGAGACGCGCATCATCAAGACGACGGGCGACGCAGACCAGGCGCGTTCGCTTGCCGACCTCGGCGGGTTGGGCGTGTTCACCAAAGAAATCGAGAACGCGCTGCTTGCGCGCGAGATCGATTTGGCGGTGCACAGTCTCAAGGATTTGCCGACCGACACGGCAAACGGCTTGACGATTGCCGCGATCCCGGAACGCGAAGACCCGCGCGACTGTATTGTCTCGCGGCACGGCGTCGGTTTGTTGCAACTGCCGCGCGGGGCGCGCATCGGCACATCGTCCGCGCGGCGAAGCGCGCAAGTGCTGGCGCTGCGTCCCGACGCGGAAATCATTCCACTGCGCGGCAACGTGGACACACGTCTCCGCAAAGCGCACGCGGAAGAGTACGACGCGATTGTGCTCGCCGCGGCGGGCATCATCCGTCTCGGACGCGCGAGCGAGATCACGGAATACTTGCCGCTGGAAAAATTCCTGCCCGACCCAGGTCAGGGCGCGCTGGCAATCGAGATTCGCGCGGACGATACGGAACTTGGCGCGCTCGTCGCGCGGCTCGATCACGCGCCGACGCGCGCGGCAGTGACGGCGGAACGCGCATTCTTGCGCGCGCTCGGCGGCGG
>JBBIJS010000221.1:0-5068 GCA_037445855.1 Chloroflexota bacterium
GAGAGCGCGCACCCTGAGTCTTTTCAAAATTCGCCCCCAAACTGAACTACACCCCTCCGCGCTTGCCGTCCGGCATTTCGACCAGAATCTGTTGCAAACGTGTACTACTTTCCAAGTGCCGGCGTCTCGCGTTGACCTGGGTTTTCAGTCAGCAACATCTTCGCTTCCCTGAGCCGCGTGCAGAGTAACAAACTGACGACCATCAGCCCGATGAGCACGACCAGCGGTTGAGTCATCGAACCGGTTGCCGGCGATTTCAGACTGTCCATTCCAACGATAAATGCAATGCCGGAGATTTGCCCGGCGAGTAAAAGCAAACCGTTGGACGTGCCTTCTGGCGTGGGGTAGGTAATCTCCGCGCCATATTGGAATCCGATAGGTCCGGCGCTGAGCAAGAACAAGCCGAGGATGAAGCTGGAGACAAGCAAGAGTCCATAGTCGGTGGCATAGGTAATGCCGACGAGTCCCATCGTCGCGCCCACCAGCGCGAGCACCAGAAACGGCGTGCGCTTGCGATAATGGTCGGAGAGGAGCGGGATGACGAGCGCGCCGATAATACCGCCGATGATCATCAAGCCGCCGGCGTCCCCGGCTTGCGTGATCGTGAACCCGCGCGGGCGCACGATGTCTTCGATCCACGTGGTCACTGCATTGAACACTCCCAAGCCAACGAAGAAGATAAGCATGAGCAGGAGAAATCCTCTGCTTTGCAAAGTTTGCTTTAGCCCGTCGAGGACCAGCGATCGCGCTTGCTGATCGGGTGGGCACGGCGGCGTGGGAGGGCGTTCCCGCGCCAATGCGAAAAAGACCACCGCGGCGATCACCGAAACGATCCCGTACGCCATCAGCATGTTGCCGATATCGGAGCGCACGACGAGATACGGCGTCAGCGCCACACCCACGAGGATGCCCAGGTACGTCGCCAGCGATCCGAGACCGGCGGCGGTTGCGCGCTCGCGCATTGGAAACCAGCGCGCCGCCACCGTGGTCACCGCGTTGAGGATGAAGGGTTGCCCGATGGCGATGCCAATCTGCGCGAGGAGGACGAGATTGTAATTCGGCGCAAACACGCCGCGCATCAAACCAAAAATGCCAGTGAGCGCCGCGCCGATCCCCACGGCGACGCGCACGCCGTACGTGTCAATCGCCCATGAAGCCGGTATCGACACGACGATGTAGACGATCATGAAAACGAGGGACAAGAGTCCAATGCTGAGGTCCGAAACGCCATAGTAAGTAACGGCGTCGCCGGTGATCGAGGCGAAGGTGATCCAGAGCAGTTGGTTGACCGCGACGGCAAACATAAACGCCAGGAGCATGACCCATCGGTACCCGTAAACTCTGAAGCTGGTTTGTTCCATCGACCAAAACCTCCGTTGGGAATATGGCTCAGACTTGGTACAACAGATCCATATACATATTGAGGAGACCGGTAACCATGCCGCGCAGCTCGACGACTGAAGCCATGCCGTAGACTGGTCCAACGCCGGCAGATGCTTCGGGGTGCTCCTTGACGAACGCGACCGCCTCTTTCAGATCGGCGACAAATCGCGCAGCCACGCCGGGCTGGGTGTGGCGCAGCGTGACGCACAAGTGCGCCGCCGGCGGCAAGTGCAATCCGTTTAGCCCCCAGTTCTTCCGCGTCATGTATTCCATGACTTGGAAAATGTCGAATTTGTCAGACCGGAACGCGATCACAAACAGAGGATCGCCGATGATCTGCAACTCTGGAATTTCTCGAATGTCCTGTTTGATCTGCGCGGCGGTTTCCAAGATGGCTTGCGCGGCTCGCAGATAACCTTTTTCGCCGATCGTCACCATCGCTGCCCAACACGCCGCACTCAACGCGCCCGGGCGGCTGCCCGCCAACGTCGGCGAAAAATATAGACCACCGGGCCAATCGGTTGTCAGGTAGTACTGAAAATGGCGCAGCTCCGCCTCGCGATACAAGATGACCGACGTGCCCTTTGCCGCGTAGCCATACTTGTGCGTATCGGCGGAGATCGAAGTAACACCCGGCAAACGAAAATCGAACCGCGGAACCGGATAGCCGAGCCGCTCTGCCCACGGCAGCAGGAATCCGCCGAGACAGCCGTCGGTATGGAAACCGATGCCATGCTCACGCGCCAACTCGGACAGCTCTGCGATTGGATCGACGATGCCGTGCGGGAACGGCGGGGCGGAGCCGATCAGCACGATGGTGTTTGGAGTGATGGCGTCGCGCGTCGCGGTAACGTCGGCGCGGAAATCCGGACCGACGGGAATGCGGATCAGGCGGATGCCAAAGTACTGCGCCGCTTTATCGAACGCCGCGTGCGCGGTGGTCGGCGCGATCATTTCGGGCGCGGTGATTCCCTTGGTCTCGCGTGCCCAGTCGCGATAGGTTTTCATTGCCGCGAGGATGCTTTCGGTTCCACCTGATGTGACCGTCCCACAGATTTCGTTCGACGCCTCCGCGCCCAACATATGCGCGGTCATCGCGACGATTTCCGCCTCGAACTTTGTAGTGCTGGGCCAGATGTCGGCGTGGAGCGGGTTGCTCTGGGATTGCAACGCGTAAACGCGGTTGAGGAAATCGATGTGCGCGTTGTCGCCGTGGTACACCGCGCCGGAAACCTTGCCGTCCTTCCAACGCGCTTCCTCGACGGATTTCAATTTCTCTATCTCGCGCAGGATTTCTTCTCTGCCGCAACCCTCTTGCGGCAGTTTGGAAAACGAGAGAAAGCCCTCTTGGTAAGGTTTGAGCGATCGTACCAGTTCCGGGATGAGGTCTTCAAAAGGCGAGGTGTCCATCAGCGTCTCCCCAAAACTATGATTTTCCGCGATTCAGCCGCTCGTAAATTCGCCGGCTCTGCTTGTAGAGATTCACAAATTCCGCGAATAACTTGTCGTACAGTTGTCGATTTTCTGGATCGGGTTGATATGCATTTTGGTATTGGATGTGCTTGGGAACTTGGTCGAAGGAGATACAGCCCAAGCCGACTGAAGCGATCAGCGCCGCGCCGCGCGCGTTAGCTAGAATCGGATCCTTGATCTGACGAATCGAACGATTCAAGACATCGGCGTGAATCTGGCACCACAGCCGCGAGTTTGCGCCCCCGCCGATCATGCTGATGGGGCTAAGCGCTCTGCCGCAGAATTTCTCGACCGGTCCGAGAATCCACCGCGTGTTGAACGCGACGCCTTCCATCACCGCGCGCACGATGTCGGAGCGCGTGTTGCCGAGCGACAAGTTGTGGATGCCCGCGCGAATCCAACCATCGTCCACCGGCGCGCGTTCGCCGTAGAGCCACGGGGTGAAGATCAGCCCATGACTTCCCGCGGGCGCTTGTTCGGCGACCTGATTCAACGCGGCGAAATAATCCGTGGGTGGGTCGGCGGACAGCAGCGCATCGTGATGATAGAGGATCTTGTCGCGGAGCCACGTCAAAGCGCCGCCGGCGGTCTCCTGCGCGGCGATGAGCAAGTAGCGCGTCGGTATGGCGCAGGGCACTGAAGCCATGGCGCTGGCGAGGTCGGTCTTTTTGAAAGCGAGATGAGTCGCAATCCACGATGAGGTTCCGAGATAAATGTGCGCCGCATAATCCTCTAACGCACCCGACCCAATCGCGGCGGCGGGAACATCGAACGCGCCGGCGACCACTTGCACCTCGCGCGTCAGTCCCAGGTCGTCCGCGACGCGGGGCAGAAGCGGACCCAGGACATCGATGCTGCGGACGATGTCGGGAAACTTGTCACGGTCGATCGTGGACAGCTCGATCAAGCCGTCGTGATAAGTGATGTGTTCGGGATTGCGATTGTCGGTGACCCAGCGCGCCACCACTGAATCGCCGGTGGTGACGAACTTGCCGGTGAGCCGAAGGTTCACATAGTCGAGCACGTCGAGGAATTTGAACGTGCCGCGATACACGTCGGGCAATCCGTGCTTGATGAAAAGCATATGCCCCAAGTCATCTTTGCCGGAGAGGAAGGGCGCGCCGCCGGTGAGGCGAATCCAGCGCAGCATTTTGACGAGATCGTAACCCGCGACATTAATCAGCCCACGCGCGAGTTGCCGCGTATACTCCGCGCCGCGCGTATCGAGCCAGATGCTCGCGCGCGTCAAGCAGTTGCCTTCGCGATCGACGGGGACGATTCCATAACCGTGCGTGCTGGAACAGACGGCAATCACCTCGTCGCGCAGCGCCGGCGATTTGGCGAGCAATCGCTTCGCCGCGGTCGAGATGGCGCTCCACCACTCCGCGGGGTCTTGCTCCGCGCCGCCATTCGGGAGAAGATACAGCGGGACGGGTTCGGTTTCCCAACCGAATGCCTCTCCGTAGATTGAGAACAGCCCGACTTTCGCCCCCGACGTCCCAAGGTCAATTGCCAGGATGTACTGGTCTCTCTCTGACATTCAACCTCCTACAGTCAGCTTCAGAGCGATTCGAAACAAAAAATCCTGTCGTCGATTCGCCATCTTTCACTTGCATCGGCAAAGTGCCAGAGCAAGCCAGGCGTTGGATCGAACAACAGGTGGCGCGGCATTTGGACATGCCGCTCGAATTGCGACGATGTGGTTCCCTCGAAACGCCAATGTTTCGCGCGCGATCAAGTCTACACTTCTCCTGTGAAGCGAGCCAACAATAATCCGCGGATAGGGACACAGCCGAACTTGTGGAATCAGTATAGCACGGGGACGGCAAAAGTCAACGTGGCGTGGAAAGGGCGCAAGCGGGCGAGGTCGAAACCAACCCGACCCGTTTGCGCGATCATCCAAAGTGGGCGAGACAGGGCTTGAACCCGTGACCTCTTCCGTGTAAAGGAAGCGCTCCACCAACTGAGCTACTCGCCCGTGAGCTAGAAATTGGAGATTAGAGATTGGACGCCCGGACGAATCGACTTGTTCTGACTTTTTCCAACTTCCAATGGCATTATAGATTTTTGCGCGGGGTTTGTCAAACCGAACGCGCGAAAAAACTGCGAAGGGTTTGATCCTGCGCCGCGCTCCCTCAATCGAACTTGAATGGCTTGCTCAACACGGCGACCAGTAGTTTGACCGCGTTCTGCACGTCGTTGAAATCCACCA
>JBBIJS010000222.1:0-5041 GCA_037445855.1 Chloroflexota bacterium
GGCACGCCGGCGAGCGCGGCGACGAGGTCGGCGTGCGTTTGGCGCAACTGGTTCAAGACCTCATCACGTGTCATTTCTTCTCTTCCACCTTCTTCCACTGGGTGCCCGCCGGCGTATCTTCCAGCGTGATGCCCATCGCGGTGAGCGCGTCGCGTACCTGGTCTGCCAGCGCGAATTGTTTCGCGGCGCGCAGCTTCATCCGCGTCGACACGAGTAGGTCGATCAGCGCGTCCGCGTTCTGCTCCGGCAGCAGACTGTCCGATTCGCGCCAGCCCTGCGCCAGTTCGTGCATCGTTTCGTGCGCCTGGTCGATCAGGTCGCGCTGCGCGTCCGGCTCGCCGCCGGACTCTTCCATCGCGTGCGCAAGCCGTTCGAGATAGCGCGTTGTCGTCAAAATTTCCGGCGTCGGCGCGGGCGCGGCAGGCGCGGACGCCGGCGCGGCTTCGACGATGGGCGCTGCCGCGCCGCCCAGGTTCGCCGCGCGTAACTGCGCGAACGAGAAGGTGGAGCCGGCGGGGTAGTACATTTCGCGCCCGCCGTAGCACACTGTGACTTGGCCCGCGCCGTTGACCGCGCACGTCTGCGCGACCAGGTCGAATGTGCATGCGGTGTGCTCGTCGACGCCGAGGGTGACCACGTCGAACGGCAATTTCGATTCGAGGATTTTCAGGCGCGGCTCGCCCATGTAGCAAAAGCGAGTGTCGAATGTGCCGCCTTCGGAGTTATTCCAGTGCGGGACGACGGCGAGTTTGAGGCCGAAGAGTCCCAGCAGGTCCAAGCCATCGATCCAGTCCACTTCTTCGCCGGCTTTGTAGATTTCGTACACCGGCAGCGAGCAGCAGCCGATGCCAATGGCGGCGGCGCTGGCGAACACGAGCTGCGCGCCGACCATCAGCCGCGCGACGATGGTGTCCCAAATGGCGGAGCTGCGCCAGTTGCGGATCGCGTAGCTGGGGCTGCCCGGTCCGGCGAAAATGAAGTTGGCGTGGCGCAGGACGCGCAGCGCCATTTCGACTTCGAGCGCGGTCGCGCGGTTGCGCGATTTGAACGACGCGACCTGCGGCGTGACGTCGAAGCGCTGCTTGAAATATTCTACCGCGCGCGCGGTGATTTCGTCGATGTTCAGTTCAAAGCCGGCGGGCGTATCCAGAAACGCGGCGTTTGGCGATGCGCCGGCGCGCGTGAGCAGCGCGCGGTGCACCTTTGCCATCGAATCGGTGAGTTCGCCCGAACCGATCAGCGTAATCGTGCCCAATTGCTTTGCCATAACTTGTCTCGGAATTTGAAGGGTGGCGCAATTATACAACAAATCGGCGTCGACGGAATAAAGAATTCGCAAAAGCGGACGGGATAAATGAAAGGGGCGATGCAATATCGCCCCCGTGCCTTGATTCCATCTGCGCTTGGAACGCAGCGGACTATTCGCCGCGTTTGGTAAAGTGCCCGTCGAACAAGAGCAAACTCGCCGCGTTGCTGCCGGCTTGCTTGAAGCGTTCCAGCATCAGCGTCGCGTTCTTTTCTTCCTCGACCTGTTCGGTGATGAACCACGCCAGGAAGGTCTGCGTTGCGTAATCGTTTTCCTTGACCGCCTGCGCGTACAGACTGTGGATCAGCGCGGTGACTTTTCTTTCGTGCTCTAGCACCATCTCCCACACCGCGACCGGCGACGCGAACTCGGCGGGCGGCAGATCGATCGCCTTGAGCGCGACGCGCCCGTCGCGGTCGTTAATGAAATCGAACATCTTTAGCGCGTGTCCTTGCTCTTCGCCAAATTGTGTGCGCATCCACTTGGCGGAGCCGGGCAGATTGATCGATTCAAAGTACGCCGACATCGACAGGTACAGGTACGCGGAATAGAACTCGTTCTTGATCTGCTCGTTGATCGCATCTTGCATCGTTTTGCTAATCATCGTGAATCCTCCTTGATCCGGTTTTGCAACGCGCTGCGCGCTTTGGCAGCTAGCCCAATTATAGCACAGTTCCGCGCAAATCTCATCGTTCCCCGGCGCTTGATCCGCCCAGCGAGCGGGCTTGGATCAGCACCGTCTCGCCGCGCATGATGCGATGCTGCCAGACGATCTGCGCGCCCACGCGCGCGGCGTCGCTCACGAGTTGCAGCGCGTCGTCGTCCTTCGCGGCTTGACGGTACTCGATGGAGTGCCGTGGCAAGTTCAGCGTGGCTGGGTCTTTGCCCCACGCGCGCCATGCCTCGTGCGCCTGCTGCTCGATCCAGTTCACGTAGACGGTGTTGTTCACGTGCTGCATCCGATCCAGCTCGTACTGCTGCACGCGCCGCGTGCTTTCGAAATGACCCAGCGCTTCGCCCGCCGCGAGAGGAATCCACGCGATGGGTTCGAGCGCGACCTGCCCGTTCGGCTCGAAGCGCGCGCCCATCTCCGGCGGCACGCGCCGGAGCGCGAGCGTGGTTGAATCGAGAAAGACCCAATCGACGTGGGCGACTGCGAGCAGCGCGTGGTCGCTCGCGCGGCGCGCTTGATACTCGCGATGCGAACGCACGCGCTGGAAATCGCTGACCCAGGTGCTGATCTCGATCTCGTCGAGATAGCGCGCCGGCTGTCGAAACTCGACGTCGATGTTGCGCATGACCCACGCCGCGCCCATTTCGTCGTACACCTTCATGCCAAAGCCGCCCGCGGCGGACGCCTCGAACGCGGCTTCCTGAAACCACTGCAAAAAAACCGCGTGGTTCACCGCGCCTGCGCGGCTCAGTTCGTAACTACGGACCTGCAAATTCTTTTTGTAAATGGCTGCCATATCGATTCCATGGATTCGTTGGCGGACTATTTGACGCCCACATAGACTGCCATTGTCCCCAGCATTTCGCGGCGGAACGATACTTCGCGAAAGCCGATCGCGCGCATCAAGTCCGCCACCGCTGCCGGCGCGAGAAAATCGTGCACCGATTGCGGCAGGTAGCGGTACGCGTCGGGTCGCCCGCTCAGCCAGCCGCCGATGCGCGGCATGGCGTGATCGAAATACAGCGCGAACACATTGCGCCAGACCGGCGCGCGCGGCTCGGTGATTTCCAGACTGACCGCGCGCCCGCCCGGCTTGAGCACGCGGTGCATTTCCGTGAACGCGGCGCGGACGTCGGAAACGTTGCGCAGCACGAATCCGTTCACGACGCAATCGAAGGCGCTGCCGGCGAGTGGCAATTGGAGCATATCGCCGGCGGCGAACGCCACGCGCTCGCTGTACTTGGTCTGCCCTAAGCGCATCATCTCGATCGCAAAATCGACGCCGACGACGCGGCAGGTTGGCTCGATCTCTTGCAGCGCGGCGGCGAAATCGCCGGTGCCGGTCGCGAGATCGAGCGCGAGTCCATCGCGCGGCGGCGCTGCAAGGCGCGCGGCGGCGCGGCGCACGGCGTGATGCCGCCCGAACGTCAACAGCGTGTTCATCAAGTCATAGCGATGCGCGATGCCGTCGAACATCGCGCGGACGTAGGAGGATTTGGTGGAACCGGAGAGTCTTGTCATTGGCTTTTTTCACCACAAAGGCACGAAGACACGAAGAAGAATCTTTGTGCCTTTGTGGTAGATTTCATTTTGCGAACAGATGCGGACACAATGCGCGTTCGAGATAGTCCACCAGGCGATGACAACGGACAACTGCGGATTAACCGGACAATTCACGAAGGCACTGTCCGTTTAATCCGATCTTGTCCGTTGTCCTATTTCGCAAACAGATACGGACACAAAACGCGTTCGAGATAATCGACGACGAAGTATAGAACCAAGCCGAGCAAACTCATCGCGACGACGCCGGCGTACATCTCGGCGTAGGCGAGCCGCTGGAACGTATCGACGATGATGTAATAGCCCAAGCCCGCGTTCGTCGCGAACGTTTCGGTGAAGAACAGCACCGCAATCGCCGTGCCGATGCTCAGGCGGATCGCGGTGAGCACCGCCGGCAGCGTCGCGGGCAGATAGACGAAGCGGAGCAGCGCGCGCCGCCCCGCGCCGAGCGAGCGCACCGAGTAGAGCAGTTCCGGACGCAGCGCGGACGCCTGGTCGCGTACGACGACGAGAATTTGGAAAAAGAGAATCAAAAAGATAATGGCGATCTTCGACGCGTCGCCGATGCCAAGAAACAGAATGACGATGGGCAGCAAGACGATTTTTGGAATCGGGTACGTGAGGTAAACGACTGGCGCGAAGAAGCGATTGACGCGCGGGTACTGTCCGAGTACCAACCCCGCCGGCGTCGCGAGCAAAACCGACAGCACGATGCTGGCGACGACGCGCCACGCGCTGACGAGAAAGTGATAGCCAAGCGGCAGCGGCAACTGCGTCACGAACGCGGCGAGCACTGCGGTCGGCGCGGGCAGGATGTCGCGGTTCAAGAGCAGCGCGAGGATTTCCCACGCGGCGAGGAGCGCGAGCGCGGCGAGGAGGGTATCACGGTTACGCATGACTCTTCAGCATCTCCCGCAGCACGCGTGTCTTCTCCGCGAACGCCGGCTCGTCGCGGTACGCCGCGCGTCCCGCACCCGCATTCTCCACCACGCGCGCGGGCGAGCGATGCGGCGGCGCGCCCAGCACCAAAATCTTGCGTCCTAGAAATACCGCTTCTTCGATGTTGTGTGTGACGAACACCGTTGTTGTCTTCGTCTCTGCCTGCAAGTCGAGCGTGAGCTGCTCCAGGTCTTCGCGCGTCGGCGCGTCGAGCGCGCTGAACGGCTCGTCCATCAGCAGCACGTCCGGCTCCAGCACGAGCGTGCGGGCGATCGCGGCGCGCTGCCGCTGCCCGCCGGAGATCTGCGCGGGATACTTGTCGCGCAGCGCGGCGAGACCAAAGCGGTTGAGCCAGAAATCGACGGAGGACGGATGACCGACGACGGAAGACGCGATTTTCCCGTCCTCCGTCCTCCGTCTTCCGTCCTGTCCATAGAACCCGCGAATCCGCAGTCCCAGTTCCACATTCTCGCGCACCGTCGCCCACGGTAGCATCCCGTAATCTTGCAGCACCAGCCCGGTCTTGCCGCGATTCTTTTTGCGCGGCACGCTTTCGCCGTTGA
>JBBIJS010000223.1:0-5037 GCA_037445855.1 Chloroflexota bacterium
ACCGGCGCGAAAAAGAAAACTCGGACTCGCGGATCGCGCATTCCATCATCCGATGCAATGCTCCGACCCGCCGTGAGTCCGAGTTATCGTTGGAACGCGCCGTGCGTCCCAGAACAGTGGCTAGTCCAACAATTCAGCGATGCGCGCCTCGATCTCCGCGTCGCCGTGCGCGGCAATGTGCGTTCGCAAATCCGAATCGAGCACGCGCGCCCACGCCTGCCGCCGCGCGTCGATTTCGGGATAGCGCGCGGCGATTCGTCCGCGCAGCCGCGTGAGCCATTCGATGTACGCGCCCCATTCGTCGCCAAATTGCCGCTCGAGTTGCGCGCGCAAATGCCCTGCCAGCGCGGGTACGTCACCGCCGGTGCTGACCGCAATCGTCAAATCGCCGCGGCGCACGACCGCCGGCGCGGTGAAATTGCACCACGCCGGATCGTCGACGACGTTGACGAGCAAGCCGCGCTCAATCGCTTCGCGTGCGACGGCGTGATTGATCTCCGCATCGTTTGTCGCCGCGATGACGAGAACGGCTTGCGCCAAATCGCCAGAACGATACGCGCGCGGCAGCCATTCGATCTTGCCGCCGCGCGCCATGTTGGCTAATTCGCCTGTCACGGTGGGAGCAATCACCCGAACCTGCGCGTCGGCGTCGAGCAGGGCATGCACCTTGCGTTCTGCGACCCCGCCTCCGCCAACGACGAGGCAGTGTTTTGTCTCCAAACCAGTCAATGTAACAGGCAAGCCACCGCTCATTTCAATCTCTCTACAATCATTATCCGACACCGTTCTGCTTTTGTCAAATAATCGGCGAACCTCCCGCCGGTTGAACACAAAAACACGACAGATTTGCCTGCCGTGTTTCTGATCGGGCTGTCGGGTCCGTGATGGCTGCGTTAGCCCACGCGCGATGCCGAGCGCAAGGTTCACGCCGAGTTCCGGCTGCGCCAGGTGCAGCGTATCCAGCGTGCGCGCCGAATTGTTTGCGGACGAGATCGTTTGAATCCGGCATCAGGTTTTCCCAAACTCGAAATTGTTGTCGGCGTCCTTGAGCTGTGGGAGCCGCGCGTCCTTGTCCGAAAGAATGGGTTCGGGAAGGGGCCACGCGATGCCGACCGCTGGATCGTTCCAAATAATGCCGCGGTCCAACTCGGGTGCATACTCCAGCGTCACTTTGTACAGCACGTCCGCCTCCGCGCTGAGCGCGCAAAAGCCGTGCGCGAAACCGGGCGGCACGTAGAGCATGGAACCGTTTTCGATCGACAGTACCTGGCTCACCCACCGCCCGAAAGTTGGAGCGCCTCTGCGGAGGTCTACCGCCACGTCGAAAATTTCGCCGCGCGTCACGATCACGAGTTTGCCCTGCGCCCCCGGCTGTTTCTGGTAATGCAGCCCGCGGATCACGCCGCGAACCGAGCGCGAGTGATTGTCTTGCACGAAGGTCGCCGCGATTCCATTCGCCGCGAATTCGGAAAGTTTGTAGGTTTCCCTGAAAAAACCGCGGGCGTCCTTGAACGCATTTCCTTCGATCAAAATGACTTCGGGAATCCGCAACCTCGAAAATCGCAAAGCCATTTCATTGCCCCGGCGCGGCGAATGCTTTAAGCGCGGCTTGAGGTCCGTCGATGGCGGGCTTGGCGAGCGGCTGCAATACGCTGTCCAGTTCGCGGATCCGATCGTCGAGTTCGCCGGCGCGGCCCTCAAGTGGAATATGGTGTAAGCGGACGACGAGGAGATCGAGCTGATCGTCAAAAGGAGAAAGCACATAATCGAATTGCCATTCGCTGTCGGTCTTGCTATCCAACGCCTGGAGATGCCCGTAGCGAATTTTGGTGTCCGAGTCGATGTGTTCTTTCTTGCTCGTAAAGTATTTCGCGCCCCACGTATCGATGCTTCTCACCGCCTCGTCCGTCCGCGCCTTGGGACATAGGTAGCTCTCCGAAATCTCCTCGCGTTCTTTCGCGCGCGCCAGCCATTCTTCGCGGCGGATGATGAAGAACGCATACAGCAACGCGCACGCGGTGACGATCGGAAAATAGATCTCCGGCGCGATGCGCCACGTCGCGCCGCCTTCGATGATCGACGGGACGCCGCCTTCGTTGATGAACGAATGCGCCGCGAGCGTTTGCCCCAGTCCGAACAGAAAGATCGACACGGTCGCATTCCATTCGATGAGCGCGAACGCGAGCAGCCCGAGCGGCACGCCGTAGTACCAGTGATGAAAGTGCAGGTTCAGTCCGATGCCGCGCTGAATGAAATGGATCTCCCAGCCGCCCTTGGTGTAATCGCTGACGCCGTTCGCGGCGAGCCAGCCGATGACGACCGAGGCGAGCAGCGTCAGCAGGGCGGGTCCGTAGCGACGCGTAAAGCGCGCGAGGAGGAACCAATACTGTTTGAAACGCGTCCGGGCGTCCAGCGGCGCGCCGATGTTTCCGCTAGCGGTCATGGCGAGGTCTCCTGAGCATCACTTTAGGATTTGTTTTAGGAATTGTCCGGTGTACGAACTCTTGATTCGCGCCACTTCTTCTGGCGCGCCTTCTGCGATCACGCGGCCGCCTTTATCGCCGCCTTCGGGACCGAGATCGATCAGCCAATCGGCGGTCTTGATGACGTCCAGGTTATGTTCGATCACGACGACCGTGTTCCCGGCGTCCGCCAAGCGGTTGAGCACTTCCAAGAGTTTCTCCACGTCCGCGACGTGCAAGCCAACCGTCGGCTCGTCGAGGATGTAGAGCGTCCGCCCGGTCGAGCGGCGCGATAATTCTTTCGACAACTTGACGCGCTGCGCTTCGCCGCCGCTCAGCGTCGTCGCCGGCTGACCGAGATGGATATAGCCCAGTCCGACTTCGTGCAGGGTGGCGAGTTTGGTTTTGACGCGCGGAATGTTTTCAAAAAACTTCAAACCCTCTTCAACCGTCATCTCGAGCACATCGGAAATATTCTTGCCGCGAAACAAGATCTCCAGCGCCTCGCGATTGTAGCGCTTGCCGTGGCATACCTCGCACGGCACGTACACATCGGACAGGAATTGCATTTCGATCTTGATGATCCCGTCGCCCTGGCACGCCTCGCAGCGCCCGCCTTTGACGTTGAACGAAAAACGACCGGCTTTGTAGCCGCGCGTTTTCGCTTCCGTCGTCGTCGCAAACAAATCGCGAATGTCGGTGAACAAGCCGACGTACGTCGCGGGATTCGAGCGCGGCGTCCGTCCGATGGGCGACTGGTCGATATCGATCACCTTGTCGAGCTGATCCGCGCCGACGACCGCATCGTGCTTGCCTGGTTTCTCGCGCGCGCCGTAAAAATGCTGCGCCAGCCGGCGGTACAGGATGTCGACCACGAGCGAGGACTTGCCGGACCCGCTGACGCCGGTGATGCAAACGAACTTGCCCAGCGGAATCTTGACGTCGACGTGTTTGAGATTATTTTCCTCCGCGCCTTTGACGATCAAGAACTTGCCATTGCCGGCGCGCCGCGCTTGCGGCACCGCTACCTTGCGCGTGCCTTTGAGATACGCGCCGGTGATGGACTCGGGGCAGCGCATGATATCCGCCGGCGTGCCCGCGCAGACGATGCGCCCGCCCAGCTCGCCCGCGCCCGGTCCCAGATCGACGATGAAATCCGCGGTGCGCATCGTCTCCTCGTCGTGCTCGACGACGAGCACGGTGTTGCCGAGGTCGCGCAGGCGCAGCAGCGTCTCGATCAAACGTTTATTGTCGCGCGGATGCAAGCCGATGGACGGCTCGTCGAGAATGTACAGGACGCCCATCAACTGCGATCCGATCTGTGTCGCCAGCCGGATGCGCTGCGCCTCACCGCCGGAGAGCGACGCCGCGCTGCGGTCGAGCGTGAGGTAATCGAGCCCGACGTTGACGAGGAAGCCGAGCCGCGCCTTGAGTTCCTTCAAAATCTGGTACGCAATGGTCTTTTGCTTTTCGGTGAAGAGACTTGGCAGGTTGTTGATGAGCGCGAGCGCTTCGGTGACGGACATCGCCGTGACTTGGACGATGTTCTTGTCCGCGATGGTGACCGCCAACGCTTCCGGCTTGAGTCGCTGCCCTCTGCAGACCGGGCAAGGTCGCGAGGTCATGAACTGCTCGATCTCTTGCCGAATGTAATCCGAATCGGTCTCTTTGAAGCGGCGCATTTGGTTCGGGATGACGCCCTCGTACGTCGTCTCGTACTCGCGCCACTGCCCAAATTGGTTTTCGTAGCGAACGCGAATTTTTTCTTCCGAGCCGTAGAGGATCAAGTGAAGTTGATCGCGCGTCAATTCCTGCACCGGCACATCCATCGAAAAGCCGTGCTTGCGCGCGAGCGCTTCGATCAGCTTGGCAAAATACGTGTCGCCGCCGCTGTCGATGCCGTTCGCGCGGATCGCGCCCTCGGCGAGGGATTGCTCCTTGTTCGGGATCACGAGGTCGGGATCGAGTTCCATCTGCGTGCCGAGACCGGTGCACGCGGGGCACGCGCCGTGCGGCGTGTTGAACGAGAACGTGCGCGGCTCGATCTCGCCGAGCGAGATATTGTCCACGGGGCAAGAGAAATGTTCCGAGAACATCAAGTCTTCGGATTCCTTTTTGGCGCCGTTGGTGGGCTGCACCGAAACGAAGACGACACCGCCGCCAAGTTTCAGCGCGGTCTCGATGGAATCCGCGATGCGATTATGGTCGCCGTTCATCTCCGGCTTGACGACGATACGATCCACCACGGCTTCGATGGTGTGCTGCTTGTAGCGGTCGAGTTTGATGTCCTCGTTCACGTCGAGCACCTCGCCGTTCACGCGGACGCGGACGTAGCCGGCTTTGCGCACATCCTCGAAGATTTTCTTGTGCTCGCCTTTGCGGTCTTTGATGAGCGGCGCGAGGATCATGATGCGCGAGTTCGCCGGCAGATGCTGGACCGCGTCGACGATCTGCTCGACGGTCTGCTGTTCGATCACGCGTCCGCACTTGGGGCAGTGCGGCGTGCCGACGCGCGCAAAGAGCAAGCGCAGGTGATCGTAAATTTCCGTGACCGTGCCGACGGTCGACCGCGGAT
>JBBIJS010000224.1:0-5007 GCA_037445855.1 Chloroflexota bacterium
ACCTGGAACCGCCAAGACGCGAAGGTCGCAAAGAAGAACAGGGCATTCTTTGCGGCATGCATCTAGCCGCTGTGCCTCCTCCAATATTCCACGCGCACCCGCGCCCGCCGAAATAGTTCACGCGGCGGCGTGACGATGCGCTCAATCGTCCGAACCAGCAGCGCGCGCCGCCACGCCGCGCTGACCTGACTCCACGCCGTCGACAGCGCGGCGGATTCGACGACGTTGAGTTGCCGCGCGCCGAACTTTTCGCGCGCGTACAGCGCCGCCACGCGCGCGACGCCGCCCCGCGCGTCCGGCAGCGCGTCGCTGATCGCGCGCGCGCGCTCGAGAGGCGTCGCGTGCTTTTGCTCGCGCACGCCCAGCCAGCGCGCGCGGTTCAGCAGATTTTCATACACGTGCGCCGCGGGCGCCAAGCGCGCAAGCATTCTCGCACGCCGCCATTGCCAGATGCCCAGTGCGCCGATGGCGAGCAGTCCGATCGCGCCGCCGCCGGCGAGAGCGAGATAAATCGGATCGTTCCAGAATGTGGCGCCGAAAGAAAGGAATGGGGCAGGACCGCCGCGCGCCTCGTCTTCCAATTCCTTCTGGCGCAGTCGCCTGAGGCGTTCCGCCGCCGCGCTGGCAGCCAGGTCGGGATTGTTCGGCGTCGCGTCGGGTTTCTGTGGACGCACGATCGCCGGCTTGTTCGCGGTCGGCTCGAATTCGATCCAGCCATAGGTTGGAAAATAAACTTCGGGCCACGCATGCGCGTTCGCCTCGACCACATGGAACGTGCCGCTCGCATAATCGCCGAGCGTGTAGCCGGACGCGACGCGCGCCGGAATGCCGATCGTGCGCAGCATCACCGCCATCGCCGAGGCGTAGTAATTGCAATAACCTTCGGGTCGATCGAACAGCGTGTAGTCAACGCCGTCGCGTCCCGCCGGTGGCGCGCTGACCTGATCGTTATACTTGATCTTGGTGCGCAGATAATTTTCGATTGCCGCGGCTTTATCGTACGGATTGGTGGACTTGTCCGTGATGCTCAGCGCCAGGTTGCGAACGCGCGGCGGCAGACTGTCCGGTAATTGGAGATAGGTTTCCGAGATCCACGCCGAGTACTGGACCGTGTCCGCGCGCAATGAATCTTCATCCGCGATTGTGATCGCCGAGGCGACCTGATAGGACTCGCCCGGTTGCATGGGTCGCCGCGCGCGCACGAGCGCGAGATCAAATACCGGCTGGGGATCGCTCGCCGGCGATTCGCCGAAGCGAATTTCGGTCGGCACGTCGAAGCGCAGCGGCTGCGCGGCGGCGAACAGAATATTCTGATCGGGCAGGTAGAGTTTGATCGTCTGGGTCACCTCGACGCGCAGTGAGTCGCGGAACGCTTCCAGGCGCGCATCGTTCGCGCTGAGATTCACCGCGTTCACGTGCGTGTTGAGCCAGCCGATGCCGGTGTACTTGTCGTAGCCCGTCGCGCGCCAGTACCGCCCCGCGTCGGCAGTGACATCCATCACCGGCTGTTGACCCAGTTGCACCGGCCCGCCCATCGTTAGTGTCGATCCAAAGTAGGCAGTGGAACTGGGGCGCGCGACGGCGCGGAGCGCGCTAAAGACGCGCGTGAATTGGTCCTCCACGTTTTGCCACGGCGTTTGCAGCGGCTCGAGGAACGTGAACCAGGACGGACCGGGCACGCTCGCCGGCAGAAGCCAGATGAGAACCAGCAGCGCGCCCGCGAACAGCCCGCCGTAGAGCAAAAAGTCGAAACTGATGTCCGACGCGTAACCGATGGCGGCGCCGCGCCACCAGCGTTCCAGCGTGTGCAGGTTGAGCCGCACGAGCAGCAGCAACGCGCTGAGGAGATAGAGACTAAAGTACAGTCCGTTCTGCGGCGCGGCATAGAAGAGATTGATCACAATCGCGATGCCGGACGGCAGGATCGCGCCCCAGACTTGATGCCGCCGGTAGATGAACCACGCGGCGGCGTACGCAATGACCCACATTACGAACGCGAGCTGGATCACAAACCATAAATTATCGCCGCCTTCCCTGCCCGCGGCGACCTTGGAGAACCAAACCAGGAAGCGCTCCTGCAAGACGAGCAGTTTTTCTTTGAACGTCAGACTGTTCGGGAGTAGGAGCGTGGCGAAGAAGGTGAGCGCGGGCGCGCTCAGTCCGATCGACCCACTGTGGGCGACCAGTCCGCGCAGCGGCAGTTTCGCCAGCACGATGCCGACGAGCAGCCCGCCGAAGACCGCGAACGTCAGAATGCCGAGACCATCCGCCCAATTCGCCGCGTCGATCGAGCCGGTCACGCTGGCTAAGAGCAAGGCGAGGAAGATCGCGGTGCTCATCCCTTCGCCGATTTTGATTTCCGTTCGCGGGAGGGCGCGCGCCGCCACGGGTCAACCTGCTCTCGGCTGAACACGCGCGCGGAGTTGCCGCGCAATGTCCATAAACGTCGCGGTCGCCGCGTTGTCCGGAAACCGTTCCATAAAAGGGACGCCGGCGTTGATCGCCAACGACATGTACTCGACGGTATAGGGTATGGTCATGTTCACCTTGATCGCTAACTGGTGCTCGATGTCTTCGGTGGTCGTCCAGACCCTGCCCACAGTGCGGTTGTTAATGACGAAAACCCGGTCGAGCAGAATACCGTGCGCGGCAAAGAAATCGAGAATCTGTTTTGATCCCTTGACCGTGCTCATGTCCGGCGTGAGGATGAGGACGATGCCCTCGGAATCTTGGAGGATCGGCAGAGAGATGCGGGAAAGCGCCCGTCCGAAATCGACGAGGATGTAATCGTACAACCCTTTCAGCGTCTGGAAAAGCTCAGGGATTCGATTGACCGCGAGTTCGGTGGCTTCCTGCGGATTGTTCGCTCCCAGGAGCAAACGGAAGCCCCACTTGGTTCGGGCGGAGACATAGCGCTCGACGAGGGCGGCATCGATTTTTTTCTCATTCGTCAACAGCACCACGGTTTTTTGCGACTCAAAGCCAAGCGCTTGCCCCACTGTGCCCATCGGAAAGACCATATCGACGATGGCAATCTCCGCGTTCGGCTCGATTTTCGCGAGCGCGTACGCGGTGTTCAAGCAAACGGAGGTGGTGCCCGCGCCGCCTTTGGCGCTGCAGTACGAAAAAACCTTGCCGTGCTTGAGGGGGGTTGACTCCGCCGCGATCTTTTTCGGCTGGGCTGAAAACGCGTGGAGTTTGCCGATCAATTCGAGGTCTGCGCCCGGGCGCTTGACGAGATAATCGTCCGCGCCGGCATTCATCCCGGCGGCAATGTCTTCGGGAGTGCCTTTGGTGCTCAAGATAGTGATATGCAGGTCACGCGTCCTGGGGTCTTGTCGGAGACGATAGACAAAATCCAATCCGTTGCCGTCCGCCAGCACAACATCGAGGACCAGCAAGTCAGGCAAATCCAGCGCGATCTTTTGCAGCGCGAGGGAACTGGCATTGACGGTGTCTACCACACAACCCTCAGCTTCGAGGACGGACTTGAGCCAGTTCGCGCTGATGTGATCGTTGTCCGCGATCAGTACGTATAGGGGCATGACGTTCCTGATTTCTAGAACGAAGGACCATTCGGGTCAGTACGGTAACTTCATTATAACACGCCCAATCTAATCACGCAAACAATTTAGCCCTAAATAAAAAACTCGCCGCTGGAGATCCAACGGCGAGCGCGGCGGGGCTTGCTATTTCTGCGGAGCGAGACTGAAGGTTAGACTCGTGATCTTCCACTGCCCGTCGATCTTGCGGAAAGTCCACTTGTCGTTATCCTTCAAATTCGTGATGCCGATCTTGGTGTCCGCAATGGCGGTCGCGGTGTCGCCGGTGATGGTCACGCGGATGTTGGGATGTTCCGCGAATGCCGGATTCGATGGAAAGACGATATTGACGTAGCGGTCGCGAATTGCCGCCCAGCCCTTCCAGGTCTTGTCGTCGCTTGGATTATCGGGCGTGTGGTTCGCATCAGTCACGACACCATCGGTTGCCCACATCGCCTGTAGTCGGTCAATGTCTTGCTGGACGACAGCTTCACCTTCCGCAACGGCGATCTGGCGAATCGCTTCTTCGTCGTTTGCCGGAACCGGGGTGGGCGTGCGCTGGCGAGCCGCCGGCGGACTACCGGGCGGCGGCGGGGGCGGCGCGCTCGAGCAGCCGACCGCGGCAATCAGCAGCGCTGCAGCCGCGATGAAGATCAACTTGCGCATAAACGTACCTCCTGACTCTCTCGGAAAAATTGACTGGGGCAATATAGCACGAAACGGGGAAAAGTCAAAAACGACGGAGGACCGCTGCGCGAGACGAAGAACGGAGGGCGAACGATTTTCTGTCGTCGGTCATCCGTCCTCCGTCTTCACTGCATCTTGTCTCCGAGCACCTTGACCAGTTCGCCGCACACGTCGTAGCGACCGAACGACGGCATGAGATAAGTGCCTGCCACAAAATCCTTAGCAGCGATCAATAGTTCCTGCGCGAGCCGAATGCCTTCTTCCACGCCGCGCTCGCCGGCGTCTTTCATGCGCCGCCGCGCGTCGTCGGTCAGCGTGATGCCGGGGACTTCATTGTGCAGAAATTCCGCGTGCTTGCTGCTCATCAGCGGCAGCACGCCCAGCACAATGGGCTTCTCGACTTTGCCGTATCGGTCGCCGTATTTTTGCAGAAACTCGCGCAAGACCGCCGCGTCGTAGATCGGCTGGGTCATCACGAAATCCGCGCCGGCTTCCAACTTGCGATGGAAGCGGTCGAGTTCGTTCGGGTCGGAGTTTGCCCACATCATATCGAGCGCGCAGGCGACGTAGAAATCCGCGTTGCTGCCGATGCTCGTCCCCGCCCAGTCGCGCCCCTCGTTCAGCCGCTGGATGATCTTGATCAAGCCGATCGAATCGATGTCGTACACCGCGGTCGCGTTGGGGTAATCGCCCAGGCGCGGCGGATCGCCGGTGAGCGCGATGACGTTGCGGATGCCGAGCGCGTGCGCGCCGATCAGATCGCTCTGCAGCGCCATCA
>JBBIJS010000225.1:0-1538 GCA_037445855.1 Chloroflexota bacterium
CGAGCAGCGCGCGGCAGCCAAGGTGATCGGCGCGCGGGATGTGGTGTTCCTGAGTTACCGCGACGGCGAGTTGATGAACACGCTGGACGCGCGGCGCGCGATCGTGCGCGAGATTCGCCGCTTCAAGCCGCGCGTCATCGTCACGTGCGATCCGACGATGTACTTTCGCGGGACGGCGTACATCAACCACACCGATCATCGCACCGCCGGCGCGGCGACGCTGGACGCGGTCTTTCCCGCCGCCGGCAATCGGATGTACTTTCCCGAGTTGCTGCAAGAAGGGCTAGAGCCGCACTCGCCGAAAGAAGTCTGGATGAGCCAGACCCAGGAGCCGAACGTGTGGGTGCCGGTCAACGACACCATCGACGTCAAACTTGCCGCGCTGCGCGAGCACAAGAGCCAGATCAAAGACCCGGTCGAATTGGAAAAGCGTATCCGCGACCGGCTGCGCCGCCCGGAAATGGACGGCGAGGTTTACGCCGAGGGTTTCCGGGTCATTCGATTCCAGTAGAGGCGTTGCGCGCAACGTCTCTACACCACACCGGATAGAAAACCGCCGGCGAGTTTTCGTCTCGCCGGCGATTTGCATCTTCCGCGTCCGGTTTCCAGCGTTCGGCGGCGCGCCATGCGACGGGCTGAATGCCGGTCGACAATTCGCTGCGCGGCGGCGCAACGGGCGTCTTGGTCGGCGCAGGCGTCGCCGTCGGTTTGCGCGTCGGCGTGGCTTTTGGACGCACCGGCAAAGTCGCTGTGGGCGCGGGCGTCTGGAGGAGGGGCGACACGCTGCCGCGCGCTTTTGCCGACAGCGGCGCGGGCGCGAGCGCGGCGGCGTCCAGTCGCCCGGAAAAGATCAGCATTCCGAAACAGACGAGATTGAATGTGATAAAGATCGACCCCGCTTGCGCGAGCCAGCCATTGCCCCATAATCGGCGCGACTTGTTCCAGCGCGCTAGCCAGTCGTGTCCGGCGAGCAGCGCGCCGTGGTACAATCCGTAGACGAGATAGTACCACGCGGTGCCGTGCCACAAACCCATCAGCCCCATCGAAACGAAAAACCCAAGGTACGATGCGACGTACTTGTTCTTGAACCACTTGCCCTTGGTCGCCGCGTAGACGAATCGCGTGTAGACGTGATCGCGGAACCACCACGAGAGCGAAATGTGCCAGCGGTCCCAAAAATCGCGAATGTTGCGCGCGATAAAGGGTCGATTGAAATTCTCCGGCGAATGAATGCCCAGCAGATAACTCACGCCAATCGCGAACGCGCTGTAGCCGGCGAAATCGAAAAAGAGGTAGAAGGTGTAGGCGTACATATACGAGGCGATGTTGGTGATCTGCGCGCCGTGCGCGACCGGGTTCATCCAGTACTGTTCGACGAGCGCGGCGAGGATGAACTTGTACAGAAATCCCTTGAAGATTCGATGCGCCGCGCCGTCCACGTCCTGCCAAAACTCGGCGCGCGTGCGATGGCGATTCCAGTCCTGCGCGAAACGGCGATAGCGATCGATGGGACCCGACGAGATCGTTGGGAAGAAGAG
>JBBIJS010000225.1:1638-3677 GCA_037445855.1 Chloroflexota bacterium
AGCATGATCGCCGTCGCCGCGACGATCCAGAACTTGGAAAGACGCAGACGCCCCGCCAGCCCCGGCACGAAACTCGGCACGGCGATGTAGAGGAGCACGCCAAAGTAGAGAAAATTCGCGTACGGCGTCACGCCAGCAGCTCCGCGAGTTTTTTGCGGTCGGCTTTACCGTTGACCGTCATCGGAAACGCGCTGAGGAAACGAAACGTGCGCGGAATCAGATAGGCGGGCAGTCGTTCTGCCAATCGATTTTTCAGCGCGCGGCTGATTTCAAATTCAGAATCAGCCGAGTGATCGTTGAGAATGACGAACGCCGCCAGCGAGTCCGGCGCGCCGTCCTTCATCTTGACGAGCACGACGCCGTCGCGCACGCCGGGCAGCGCTTGCAAATTCGCCTCCACGTCTCCCAGCTCGATCCGATGACCGTGCAGCTTGACTTGATGATCGCGGCGTCCTTCGTAGAACAATAACCCGTTCTGAAAATATCCCCAATCGCCGGTGTGGTACGCCGGCATTCCGTACAGCGTAAAGAACGCCTTCGCCGTCAGATCGGGACGACCGATGTAGCCGGGGCTGACGTTCGGACCGGCGATGGCGATCTCGCCGCGCTCGCCGTTGACGGCCGCGCGCCCATCTTCGCCCAGCACGACGACGCGGCTGTCCGGTTTGGCGTAGCCGACCGGCAGCGGGCGATACCGCGTCAGCATCTCGCGGTCGATGCGTACCGACGTGGTCGCCACCGTCGTTTCAGTGGGACCGTACGTGTTCCACACCTGCGCGTCCGGAAACCGGTCGAGCAGCGCAGCGGCGACCTCCGGCGCGAGCGTCTCGCCGCAAAAGAGGAATCGGCGCACGCGCGGCAGCATCGCGGCGGAAAATGTTTTTTCGACCAGACACATCTGCGCGAACGACGGCGTCGAGACCCAGACCGTTGCGTTCGAGCGCGTCAGCGCGCGGTACAACTGCGCGGGATTCGCAATGTCGTCTTTGTCGATGCTGAAGAGCGCGCCGCCGGTCGCGAGCGACAGGTACGTATCCATCACCGACAGATCGAACGAGAAAGGCGCTTGATTCAGGAACGTTTCGCGCTGCTCCACGAATCTCTGCTCGGCAAGCATCCAATCCAAGAAACTGGTCAGGCACGCCTGCGTAATGACGACGCCCTTCGGCTCGCCGGTGCTGCCGGAGGTGAAGATGATGTAGAAGGGATCGGTCGCCGCGACGCGACGCGCTGGGTCTGGCGCGGCGTCGCCGGCTTCCGCGGCGATCTCCGCGACGCGCGCCGGCGTGAGCGTCAGCGGCGCGCGCGCCGTCGCCACGATGCGCTCGACGCGCGTCGGCGGCGTGGTCACGTCGATCGGAATGTAGGGATGCCCGGCTTTGACCGCGCCGAGAAACGCGATCAGCATTTCCGGTTCTTTGTGCCCTTGCACGGCAATCGGCGCGCGGTCGTCAGGCAGCGCGCGCAACAGCCACGCCGCCAGCGCGTCGGAGCGGCGCGCGAGTTCGCCGTAGGTGAGCGAGCGTTTGCCGCTGACGTGCGCCAGATGTTCTGGCGCGGCGCGGCTCCACCCATCGATGCGTTCGATCAGGTCCATCGTCAGAATCCTTGATAGATGAACGGCGGCGTGGAGAAATCGCCTTTGCCGTACATCCAGATCAATCCGAGGATGATCGCCAGATAGTACAGCGTCAAGAGCAGACCGCTAATCCAGCGGTGGTTTAAGAACGCCGTGATAGAAAGCGTCCATTGCTTGATCGACATACACCCATCCTTCTCGACTGGTGTGCGGCGCGGGATCGACGCCAAAGTACTTGTCCTGCGCGTGGTCTTGAAAATCCACCACCGGCACGTCGTAGCGCTGCGCGACCTGGTGGAGCTTGACGTAGAATTGTTGCTGCGCGCTTTCTGAGATGCCCACCGCCGAGTAATAATCGGCGTTCATCGGTCGCCCCAGGAGCAGCGGTTGCGCGCCCGCGTCCTTCAAGATTCGCAGCACGATGTCCAGGTCGGTCCATTCCGCCGAGTTTTCCATCGCG
>JBBIJS010000225.1:3777-4972 GCA_037445855.1 Chloroflexota bacterium
GCGACGATGATGGAGGTGACGCCGCCCTTCGCCACTTCAAACGTCGTAAAGCCGGTCGGATACGTCGCAAAGAATTGCGAGGATTGATACGCCGACGGCTGATTCAACACTTCCGATGCGCCATAGACCGGCAGTAGATCGGACTGTTGGAGCGCGGCGACTTGGAGCGCGCTGCCGGTGACGTTCAGCGGAACGTGCCGCGGCGCGAGCGCGTGCACGTACTCGCGTTCGACTGCCTGAGCGTAGAGTACGCCGCCGCCGAGCGCCGCCGCGATCAGCAGCAGGGCTGCCAGCGCGGGGACGAGATGCCGGGCTTTCATACGCGCACGCGTTTCTCCATAAAGGCGATGATCTGACGCGGCGTCGCCCATTCGGAGCGCTCGATCTCGGCGGGGGAAATCTCCACGCCGAACGCGTCCGACAGCGCGACGATCAGTTCGACCAGACCCAGCGAATCCAAAATATTCTGCTCGAATAGCGCGAGGTCCGGGTCGCGCCGCACCTGATCGGTGCCGGCGATCTGTTCCAGTACGTCCAAGACCTTCGGCGCAAGCGTCTGATTTTGCAGAGTCGCAGACATTCAACCCATCCTTATCGGTTGATCGAAAGAACTTGTCATTGCCTCAGAATACCCGACCGGTGTAAAACGCCGGTAACCGGCGCGTAAATGTTTATGAAATTCTATCTTCGCCTGAAAAATCGTTTGACACGCGGCTGCGCCAATGCTACAATGCCAATGATGAACGCACAAGAATTGCTGAAACGCTACAACGCCGGCGAGCGCGATTTTTCCGCCGCCGATCTGCGCGGCGTCGATTTGCGCGAGGCGATGTTGCGCGGCGTTGTCCTGCGCGGCGCGAATCTGGAAAAGGCGAACCTCGGCTGGGCGAATCTGGAAGAATCGGATTTGTCCGGCGCGAACCTCAAGCAGGCGAAGGTAAATGCGACGCACCTGCGCGCGGCGAACCTATCGGGCGCGGATTTCTCCGAAGCCAATATGAAGAGCGCTGGGATGAAAGACGCCAACCTAAGCGGGGCGATCCTGCGCGGCGCGGTGTTGGTCGGCGCGAAATTTCAGGGCGCTACCTTGCGCGGCGCGAACCTGTCCAAGAGCCATCTGGACGGCGCGGATTTCACCGGCGCGGACGCGACCGATATCGACATTACGTACGCGGAATTGACGAACGTGATCGGG
>JBBIJS010000226.1:0-4970 GCA_037445855.1 Chloroflexota bacterium
GATATCTACGGCGGCGACGCGTACGAAGATGGGAAGAAGCAGTACGCGAGAAAATGAACCAATGAACCAATAGCCCAATGAGCCAAAGGGGACGCGCGATGACAATGCGGTCATCCAAAGGTGAGAATATTCGCGAAAGAACATTTCGCTTTGGCGTGCGAATCGTCAAGATGGTCAGTCGTTTGCCGCGCACAACGGCGGGGTTTGCGCTAGGAAATCAAGTGTTTCGCTCGGGGACAGCCATCGGGGCAAACGTTGAAGAAGCGGATGCCGGAGAGTCAAAAGCAGATTTCGTCCACAAGATGAAGATTGCACTGAAAGAAGCGCAAGAAACACGTTACTGGCTCCGAACCGTCCTTGAATCTGAAATACTTGCCGATGAAGAAACAAAGGCATTGTTGCAAGAAAGCGATGAACTCGTCCGAATCATCCACGCGATCATCACAAACACTCTCAAATGAACCGACAAGCGTCTGAGTCGGTCAATTTGGCTCATTGGCTCATTGGGCAATTGGCTCATTGAAATATGCGCATACTTATTTTTTCTGATTTGCACGCTAACCTCGAAGCGCTCGCCGCGCTCCACGCGGTCGAAAAGCCGCCGGATGCGCTTTTTTTTATCGGCGACGCGGTTGGCTATGGACCCGACCCGGCGGCGTGTCTCGGCTGGGTACGCGCGCACGTCACGCACGCGGTGCGCGGCGATCACGACGACGCCACCGCGAACGACAGCGATTTCGCGTCGCCGCCGGAATACCGCGACCTCGCGATCGCCACGCGCGAGCACACGCTGCGGCAACTGAAACCCGACGCGCTGGCGTACCTGCGCGCGCTGCCGACGACCGCGCAGGTCGAACTCGGCGGCGCGCGGTTCTTCCTCGCGCACGGCTCGCCGCGCGAACCCCTCACGCGCGCGTTCGATTTCGTCACAGCGTCCGACGACGCAGTGCACGCGGAGATCGAAGGCATCGACGCGGATGTGATTTTGTTGGGGCACACACACGTCCCCGGCATCCGGCGCGTCGGCAAGAGGCACATCGTCAACCCCGGCAGTTTGGGTCAGCCGCGGCACGGCTTGCCGAGCGCGACGTTCGCAGTGTGGGAGGATGGGCATTTGCAGATTCATCACATCGATTACGACCCGCAGCCGACGATGAACAAGCTCGCGCTGATGTCGCTAGACCCGGAGATCATAGAGCGGCTGCGCGAGATTCTGGAGAGGGGAATGTAGCAAGATTTGCGTCTCTGTCTGGTGATTGCACACATCTTGATTGTGTCATTGCGAGGCGCGGTTTTTGCGCCGAAGCAATCTCAATCATTAGCAATGCGATTGCTTCGCTTCGCTCGCAATGACACTTGTGGGCAATCACCAGGTCTCTGTGGATTGACCGGTCAGGTGTTTCATGCTATTCTATCCATCGCGAGATTTGAATAGGAAATGATTGGCGGCAAGCAGTTCCCCCACTCGAGATAATACCAGGTCATCCAAGATGAATAAACTCTTCATCTCCCACAGCGCGCAGGACGACACTTTCGTGCGCGATCTCCGCGCCGCACTCGCCGATCACGGACAGGCGGGCTGGATTGATTCGCGCGAACTGCGCGGCGGCGATCCGATGTGGTCGGAAATACAGAAAGGCATTGAAGCCGCGTCGGCGTTTGCCGTTGTGGTCAGTCCGGCTGCATTGCAGTCCAAGTGGGTCGGCAAGGAACTACGCTACGCGCTCGAGCTGCGGGACAAACGCGGCAAGGACAAATTCCCGGTCATCCCGCTGTCGCTAAATGGCACAAAACTTGGCGTGCTGGAAGAGTTTTTCGGCGAGGAACCGGTTTACATCCCCGTGAGCAGCGACGCGGGCGGCGTCGAGGCGGCGATGAATGCGATCCTCATTGCGCTCGGCAAACGCGACCCCGCCGATATTGCCCAAACTCCCCAACCCAAAGCCGAGCCGCTCGAAGAACTCGTCCTCGAACTGACCGACTTGAAATTCACCGAACAGGACGGCGCACGCCGCGCCTCCGCCCGCGCCCGGCTTGTCTATGAGCCGGCAACGCCGGGCAAGGAGCACGTCTACAGCGCGCAGTCGTGGCGTTTCATCGCTCCCATCGGTCCCATCGAGGCGGACGAACTGCGCTGGTATCTGGAGAAATACGCGGTCTGGCCCAGCCACTATTTCCTGGACCGCGCGCGCAAACTGGAAGGGAACCTCGTCAAGTGGGGGCGACTTTTGCACGAGGCGGCGATGCCCGCCGCGCACCGGGAAAACGTCATGAACGCTTGGGCGCGGATCGGCGACCACGCCGGACGCCGCTTCTCTGTTCACGTGGATGCCGCGCTCGAAGCCGGCGCGCCGGATGCCGACGTCAAAACGGCGCAAGAAGCCGCCACGCTCCTGCTCGGGCTGCCGTGGGAACTGCTGCACGACGGCGGCGGCTATCTTTTCCAGGGCGCCAAGCCCACGCGCGTTCGTCGGCGACTGCCGAATACGCAAGCGCGCGACGTGCCGGTCGTCGCCACGCCGATTCGCATCCTGCTCGTCACCGCGCGCCCAGAGGACGACGCCTGTGGCTACCTTGACCATCGCGCGAGCGCGCTGCCGCTGGTCGAGGCGATGGAATCGCTGCCCGGACTGGTCAAGATCACCGTCCTCAACCCGCCGACGCTGCCGGCTTTGCGCCAAGAACTCGACCGCGCTCGTCGCGAACGCGAGCCGTATCATGTGATGCACTTTGACGGTCACGGCGTCTACGATCGCGCCGTCGGTCTTGGCGCGCTATGCTTCGAGCACCCGGAAGACGGCGACAAGTTGGAGCATCGCCGGCACATCACCGTCTTCACACAAGACACCGTCGACCACGGAACAGGTTTGGGTTCGCTCCTGCGCGATCACCGCATCCCGCTCGTCTTTCTCGAAGCGTGCCAGACCGCGCAAGCCGAAAAGGCGTCCGAGTCCGTCGCCTCCGAATTGTTGAAGGTCGGCGTCGCGTCGGTGGTCGCGATGAGCCACGCCGTGCTCGTCGAGACCGCGCGCCGGTTCGTCGAGCAGTTTTATCACGCGCTGGCTGAGGGCGCGCGCGTCGGCGACGCGATGCTCGCGGGGCAGCGCGAACTCAAGGACGACACTTTTCGCGGACGCATCTTTGGCGCGGGCGAACTGCGGCTCGAAGATTGGTTCGTGCCCGTGCTCTTTCAGGAAAAGGACGACCCGCAGCTTTTCAAAACCACGCCCTCGAAACAGACGCAGCAAGATTACGAGACCGCGCTCGCCGCGCGACTCGGCGAATTGCCGCCGACGCCGGCAACCGGTTTCATCGGGCGCAGCCGAGAACTGCTGGCGCTCCAACGCCTTCTTCTCCCCTCTCCTCGTACTCTAGGAGAGGGGCAGGGGGTGAGGTATGCCGTCGTGCGCGGTCAGGGCGGCGAAGGCAAGACCGCGCTCGCCGCCGAGTTCGCCCGCTGGATGGTCCGCTCGCAGCAGATGCGCCGCGCCGCGTTCGTCTCCGTCGAAACGCACAGCCACGCGTCCGCAGTGCTCGACGCCATCGGCAGCCAGCTTGTGGGGAAAAATTATTCCGTCGCCACGTTCGCCGATCTGGATCAAGCGGTCCTGCCCGTCGAGCGCGCGCTGACCGAGCAGGCGACGCTGCTGGTGATCGACAACATGGAGAGCATCCTGCAGCCGCCCTGGGTCGAAACGCCCGAGGCGCTCTCCGACGACGCGCGCCGCGAACTGGACGCCATCCTCACGCTCTGCGCGCGGCTCGTTGCGAATGGCGACACGCGGCTCATCTTCACCAGCCGCGAAGCGCTGCCCGCGCCGTTCGATGCCGCGCGGCAGCGCCGGGAACTGCACCAACTCGATCGCGAAGATGCGGTCAAGTTGATCGAGCGCGTACTGAACACCGATGCCCTTCAGAACCCTCTCCCTATGGGAGAGGGCAGGGAGAGGTCTCTCGACGCCGCGCGCGAGGAGATCGAGCAGCTCGTCGATGCCCTTCAGAACCCTCTCCCTATGGGAGAGGGCAGGGAGAGGTCTCTCGACGCCGCGCGCGAGGAGATCGAGCAACTCGTGGATGCCGTCCACTGCCACGCCCGCACGCTGGCGTTACTTGCGCCTGAACTGCAAAAACGCGGTGTAAAGCAGACGCACGATTCGCTCGTCGAGCTGATGGCGGAGATGGAGAAAAAATTCCCCGGCAGCCGCGAGCAATCGGTCTTTGCCAGCGTCGAGCTTTCCCTGCAGCGTATGTCGGAGCAAAACCGGGAGCGGGCGCGCGTTCTCGGAGTGTTTCACGGCGCGGCTGATCTGGATGTGCTCCGAGTGATGATGGAGTGGGAAGAGGCAGACGTGGTCGCGCTGGCGCGGGTACTGATCGCGACGGGGCTGGCGACGCCGAACCGCTACAACCATCTCACGCTCAATCCCGCGCTCTGCCCCTACCTGCGCGGGGGCGTGGACGCGGCGGAGCGCGAGACGCTGACGGCACGCTGGGTCGCGGCGATGCGCCAGTACGCGGAGTTCCTCCATCAGCAGGAGTTCCAGAACGCCGAACTCGCGGCGACGCTGACGGTGCTGGAGTTGCCGAACCTCTTTGCGCTGCTCGACCTCGTTCGGGGCGCGGGAGATGCAGAGGCGACGATTGATCTAGCAACTTCGCTCTACAGTCTGCTGCAAGTGCTTGGCAAGCCGCGGCTGCTCGAGCACGTGGGACAGGTGCGCGACGCCGCGGCGGTGGCGTTGGGTGCCGCCTGGAATCACGCACGATTCCAAGCGGCTCGGACCCGCATCGAGCAGCAGCTTGCCGGCGGGCAGTTGCGCGAGGCGCTTGATGGGGCGCAGCAATTGCTCCAACGCGCGCGGGCGGCGGGCGAGCAGGCGTATTCCGACGCCGACTACGATCTGGCGATGGCTTGCTTCCTCCTCGCCCGCGTGTTGAGGACAGCCGGCGGACCCGAACAGGCATTGCCG
>JBBIJS010000227.1:0-4964 GCA_037445855.1 Chloroflexota bacterium
TTCTCCGCTACGCTAACGGATACGCCCATCCTCGTTGCACCCAGTCCAACCGCGCCAGCTACTCATCCGACCGCTACGGTCGTCAAGTATCGCGTCCGTCCCGGCGACACGCTCACCGCGATCGCAGCGAGATATGGCGTCTCGGTCCACGCCATTATGGCAGCCAATCGACTGAGGCGTGACATCATTTACGATGGCGAAGAGTTGATCATTCCGCTTGCCACCCCGCGACCATAGAAAACCTCGTCACAGCGCAGTTCCATTGCGCCGCATCAACGCGACGTAACCATCCTCCAGATTCGGTTCGACCTGTTGCGCCGCCGCGTTGGGACGCTCTTGGGCGACCACGCGATAGCGCATTCCTGCGCCGACGTTCAGCGCCGACACGACGGTCAGATCGCCGACCGGCGCGGGTCCCGTTGTGTCCAGCGTCCACACTTGACCACGCGCGGCTTGCAACAGTTCGCGCGTCTCGCCTTGGAACATGACGCGTCCGGCAGAGAGTACCGCGAGTCGCGGGCAAGTCTGCGCGATATCTTCGACGATGTGCGTCGAGAGGAGCACCGAGCGATCCCCCGCGAGCGTCACGAGCAAGTTGCGAAAGCGAATGCGCTCTTCCGGGTCAAGCCCCGCGGTCGGTTCGTCCACGATCAACAACTGCGGATCGTTGAGCAGCGCCTGCGCGATGCCGATGCGCCGCTTCATCCCGCCCGAAAACGCTTTCAGCGGGCGCGTTGCCACTTCCGCCAGTCCAACAGTTTCGAGTAGTTCATGGACGCGGGCGTGGCGCGCCGTCGCGTTCCGCATTCCTTTCAGAATGCCGATGTAATCGAGAAACTCACCGGCAGTGAGATCGGGGTAGACGCCCAGTTCTTGCGGCAGGTAGCCGAGCACGCGCTTGACTGCGAGGCGTCCTTCGTTTGTTTTCAGATCGTACATGCCGACGCGCGCAGTTCCCGCGCTCGGTCGCAAGATGCCGGCGAGAATACGCATCAACGTCGTCTTGCCCGCGCCGTTGGGTCCTAGCAAGCCAAACATCCCGCTCGGAATCACCAAATCGATTTCCTTCAGCGCCTGAATATTGCCACCGTAGGTTTTGCTCAATCGCTCGATTTCAATTTGCATCGCGAATGTCTCCTTTACGCCTTCGCCGTGCGCCAGTTCAAATAGAATTGTCCGATGAGCATTGCCAACGCCGCACAGGCAAGTAAGAGCAGAATGCTTTCCCAGGCTTGAGCCGCAGTCGCGGTAACTGTGGAGCCATCGCAAACAGCGCCGCCGCCAAAGAACCCGCTCTCGGCATATCCACCACTCGGCATCAGGAGTGTGCAATTCAACGTCGGCATCAGGCGGGGCGGAACCAGGTTGCCCCAGACCCAATAGCCGATGAAAAGAATCGAATAGAGCGCCGTCGGCAGCGCCAGGGTGCAGACCAGCGAGAATGCGCCGATGAAGAATATCCCCGGGAGGACAATCGCCGCGAAGACGAGCGGCTCTAACGCGAACAGACTCATATCGCGCGTCAAGAGAGCATAATAACCAATCGTTGCGAGACATAAAAGCGCAATTGGCACTGCCGTCGCCAACGTTACACCCAGGTATTTGCCCCACCATCGTGCACCCAGACTGGTCGGAAAACTTTTCAGCAGCTCGGTAGTTTTCAGTGCGCGATCACGCGGCGACCGGTCGGCAAGCAGGATGCCGGTGGTAGCGAGCAAGAAGAATGCGACCGTACTGGTCTTGTCGGCGACGAGGTGGAGTGGATTCGCGCCCTGCTCCAACGGCGAAGGCAGAATCGTGCTACCAAAAACAAACAATCCGGTTACGAGGATCACCAGCCACAAAGCCGGTCGGCGTAACTGCATCAGAAACTCATATTTGAACGAACCGGAAAATCCATGCGCGGTCTTCATTACGACTCCTCCGTGCGCCAGTTCGAATAGAATTGTCCTGCGAGCATCGCGATGGCGGCGACGCCAATCAACAGCGCGATGCTCAACCACCCTTGCGCGGGTGTGATCGGCGGTATGAGACCCGAACAAAGGCCGCCAGGAGTTCCTAGAATTCCGTGTTCTGCAAATCCGCCGATCGGTGTGAGCGGCGTGCAAGCGGGAGTTGGAATGCGGCGCGGCGAGACCACGTTGCCCCAGAACCAATAGCCGATGAACAGCACCGCGTAGAGCGGGACCGGCAACATCTCGGTGCAGAGAAGCGAGAATGTGCCGACGAAGATCAGTCCTGGCAGCACCGTCAGGATCAAGAGCGGCAGTTCAAACGCGAGAATCGACGCGTCGCCGCGTTGTATGGCGAGAATGCCTGCCACGATCAAATACAGCGCGCTCAACGGGAGCGCGGTGGCTGCCGCCGCGCCCAAGAACTTGCCCCACAATCGCGTCCCCGCGCTTGAAGGGAAACTTGCGAGCAACTCGTTGGTGTTGAGTCGACGCTCGCGCGGCAACCGGTCGGAGAGCAGGATGCCAAATGCAATCGGCATGAAGGTATTCATAAAATGCGTGACGCCCGCGGCAACTTCCAGTCCGGTCAATTCTGTCGGCAGACCCTGCAGAAAAGGGAAACTGCTCAGCAGCGCGACCAAGACAAGCACGAGCCACACGACGGGGCGGCGCGTCTGCATCAGAAATTCGTAACGAAGCACTCCGACGAGCGTCATCCGTTTTCCCCTTTCAGCAATCGTTCCGCGTCGCCCAACCATTGGATCGCGAGCGCGAACAATAATATCGCGAGCGCGCAAAGCGCCATCCGATTGACGATCCAGACCGATGCGACCGTGGGATCGAATCGCAAAAAGAGCGTGATGGGTTGCGTCGCCGGCGTTTCGGATAAACTTCGTCGAAAGAACAATTGAAAAACCCAGATAACGCCGGTGATGCCGCTTCCCGCTGCGGCGGCGCGCATTCCCAGATTGAACACCGCGCCGATTCCCGCAAAGCAAAGGAGCGGCGCGAGCCAGATCAATTGATTCGCGATGGGCGACACAGGCCAGATGAGGCGTTGGGTGGCGGCGAGGAGCACGGTGTAGACGAGCGCGACCAATCCGGTCCAAGCCAGCGCAAGGGCGGCGCGGCGCAGCGCGGTCGTGCGAAACGATGTTGGTAAGGTGAGTTGCAGTTCCAGCGCGGGATCGCTCGCCAACAATGTCGCCGCGGCAATTCCGCCGACGAGCGGCAGCGCGTCCAGCCCTTCGCTCAGAATCGAATCGGTCTGACTGCCCATACCCATCACGTTCGCCAGGAAAGCCAGCGCGCCCAGCGCCGCAATCGCGCCGAGCGGCGCGAGCCACGCGCCCCAGCCGATGCGGCGCAGTTCGAGCCGCCAGAGTTCGAGATTCATGCGAACTGCTCCTGGTTCGGCAGCCAGCCGACGGCGACTAGCAAAATGAGCGCCGCGAGCACTACCGTGAACACGTTCGTCGAATTCAAGACCGCGAGCGATTGCTGCATGGCTAGGTTCAACTGCATGGCGCTGGACGTCATCATCACGCGCACGCCCCACAGTGTAACGGCGATGCCGACGCCGGCGGTGGAACCCAAACGCAGTGACGCCGCGAGACTGATGGCGGAGAGGAGCAGCATCGGACCCAGCCACTGCATCAGCAGCAACTGAACGGCAACCATCGCGTGACCATTGAGCGCGATCAACGTGGAGCATAGCAGCCCCAGGAGAAAGTTATAGCCAAAGACGAGCGTGAGCCGCGCGAGCAAAATGAGCCGCGGCGAAGTCGGCGTGGCGAGTGTAATTTCGAGCGGTGCGTCATTTTCAGGACCGTAGATGAACGCAATGCCGATGGCGGCGACGAGCGGCGCAAGCAGAACGAGAAATGCGTCTGCGCCGTAACGCAATGCCAATGTCACTCCGACACCGAGTGTCAGCACCAGCGCCGATGCTGTCCAAATCTGCCGCCGCACGAGCGGTACCTGCGCGAGCAAGAGTTGCCACAGAACCGGCGCATCGACATGCGTCTCCGCGGTGGCAATCCGCGCGTGAATATTGGAGAGGACGTGCGGGCGCAGGATCGCTTCAGGCGCGGCTTGGCGTACGGCGCCGCGAATACTTGCCCATTCTGCGGCTTCGCGTGCGCACACCGCGCACTCGCGCAGATGCGCGGCAACGGCAGCGCGTTCCTCTGCGCTTAGGGTGCCTGCGGCAAAAGCGGCGAGCTGTTCGCGAGTTTCGGCGTGATCCAATTTCATCGCTTGATCTCCTCGCGCGGGCTTAGGAGTTTCTTGAGCGCTTGCTTGGCATGGTTGAGTCGGCTCTTCACTGTGCCTACCGGCACATCCAGCACCTGCGCGATTTCCGCATACGACAATTCGTCGACAAACGCGAGCGCCAAGACGTCGCGATGCGCCGGACTCAATCGCTCGACCAATGCGCCCAATTCCTCCGCCGCCACCGCCTCCAGCGCGTCTTCATCAGGAGTCGGCGCGGGATCAGTCAGTTGATCGAGATCGGCGTTCGGGTCTAGATCGAGCGCGTGCCGACGGTGACGGTCGCGCCACTGCCGCCGCGCAATCGAACAGAGCCATGTGCGCACGGTCGATCGTCCTTCAAATCGCTTTGCCGATGTCCACGCGGCGACGAAGGTGTCTTGCAGGATTTCTTCAGCTTCTAACGTATCCCGCGTCAGTTGGCGTAAATAGCGCAGGAGCACCGCGGCGTGGCGCGCGTAAAGCGCATCCAGTGCGGCTTGATCGCCCATCGCAACACGCTGGAGCAACTCGACATCTTCAAGGGTGGTAAAGCTTTGCGGACTCGCGGTCGCGCGCCAAACGTGCCGTCGTGAAGGTAGACTCATCATGCCATCAACCTGTTAGTAGCAGTCCGAGGCGGAAAGGTTCAATTGCGCTTGGATTTACCGACCCATTTTAGCACAGTTCGCCGACCAGAGTCCGAATCCATGCAGGCTGCCGGCTCCATCCGTCAAGCCACCCTCGCGCTGCACA
>JBBIJS010000228.1:0-4941 GCA_037445855.1 Chloroflexota bacterium
GCGTCGTCAGCAGCCGCGCGCCGGTCGAGCCGAGCGGATGCCCGATGGCAATCGCACCGCCGTTGACGTTCACCTTCGCCGGGTCCATCCCCAGTTCGCGGATGCACGGAATCGCCTGCGCGGCAAACGCTTCATTCAGTTCGATCAAGCCGAGGTCGCCGATCTCCAAACCGGCGCGCTCCAACGCTTTGCGCGTCGCAGGAATCGGACCGAGTCCCATATACGATGGATCGACGCCGGCGACCGCGCTGGCGACGATGCGCGCCATCGGCGCATAGCCGAGTTTCGCTGCGGTCTGCGCTTCCATCACGAGCACCGCCGCCGCGCCGTCGTTGATGCCGCTGGAATTGCCGGCGGTGACCGTGCCATCCTTCTTGAACGCGGGCGCGAGTTTCGCTAGCTGCTCCATCGTCGTGTCCGGACGCGGATGCTCGTCCGTATTCACGACGATCGGCTCGCCTTTGCGCTGCGGGATGACAACCGGCACGAGCTCGTCTCTGAATTTCCCCGCCGCGTGCGCCGCGCCCCACTTCTTTTGCGTCGCCAGCGCGAATTCGTCCTGCTCCGCGCGTGTGATGCCGTATTTCTCCGCGACGTTTTCCGCGGTCTCGCCCATCGAGTACGGTGGAAACAGCGTGGCGAGTTTTGGATTCGTGAATCGCCAGCCGATCGTCGTATCGTACACCGTAGTCTCGCGTGGAAACGCAGATTCGGCTTTGCCGAAAACAAACGGCGCGCGCGTCATCGATTCCGTGCCGCCGGCGATGAACACGTCGCCTTCGCCGGTCTTGATCGCCTGCGCCGCGCTCGCCACCGCGTTCAAGCCCGAGCCGCACAGCCGGTTGATCGTTTGTCCGGCGACAGTCACCGGAAATCCTGCCAGCAGAAGCGCCATCCGCGCGACGTTGCGATTCTCTTCACCCGCGCCGTTCGCGTTGCCCAAGACCACATCCTCAACCAGATTCGGATCGAGGCGATTGCGTTTGACGATCTCCGTGATGCACAGCGCGGCGAGATCATCGGGGCGCACGTCTTTCAACGCGCCGCCGTAGCGACCAACGGGCGTCCGCACTGCATCGACAATCACTGCCTCGCGCACTAACACCTCCAGCGTTCAGTATTCAGCATCCAGAAGTCGACTGAAAACTGAAGACCGAATACTGATTACTGATTTCAGATATACTGCCCGCCATCCACCTGGATGACTTGGCCGGTGATGTGCCGCGCTTTGTCGCTGCACAGGAACGAGATGACCCACGCGATGTCCTCGGGCGTGCCAAAGCGTCCGAGCAGAATCTCTTCGAGCGATTTCTGCCGCGCGTCCTCCGGCATCTGTTTGATCATCTCGGTCTCGATGGCGCCCGGCGCAACGGCGTTGCAGTTCACGTTGTATTTAGCCAGCTCGCGCGCGACGGCTTTCGTCAGCCCGATCACGCCGGCTTTTGCCGCGCTGTAGTTCGCCTGCCCAAATTTGCCGCGCAGTCCGTTGATCGATGCGATGTTGACGATCTTGCCGCTCGCTTGGTCTTTGAACCGCGGCGCGACCGCGCGGATAAAATTAAAAGTGCCTTTCAAATCAACCGCCAACACATCGTCCCACTGCGCTTCGGTCATCTTCCAGATCACCGCGTCGCGGTTGATGCCGGCATTGTTCACCAGAATATCGACGCGCCCAAATTCTTTGACGATCGCGTCCACGCCCTGCTGCACGTCCGCCGCGATCGCGACATTCGCGCCGAGCGCCAGCCCGCGTCGTCCCGCGGCGACGATCCGGTTGCACACCGCGCGCGCTTGCTCGTACTTCAAATCGACGATCGCAACGTCCGCGCCGTTCTTCGCCAAGTCGAGCGCAATCGCGCTCCCGATGCCGAGCGCCGCGCCGGTCACAATCGCTACTTTGCCTTCCAGCTCCATTCAAAACCTATTGGGCTTACACAGACGAACCCTGCTAAAGAATCTGATCTGTATCCTACAGTTTTTCTCCACACTTGCCGCAGAACTTGAATTCACTGGGCAAGCCCGTGGCGCCGCAGCGGGGACACGCCTGCGCGTACGGTCCGAACAGAAATTCGCTCGATTCGCCGCGCGCGGCTTTTTCGCGCAAGCCGCGATAATTCTTCGGACGCTTTTCGACGAACGCGGTCATCCCTTCGTACGGCTCCAGCGACGCAAAGTGCAGCGACAGCCAATCCTGCGCGTGGCGCACGGTCGCGTTCCAGGACAAATCTTTCCAGAAATTTACCTGCGTCTTGGTATAGCGCGTGCACTCGGGGAATTTGTCCGTCAGCTTGTCCGCGAGTTTCTGCACCGCCGCGTCCAATTGCGCGTACGGGACGACCTGATTCACCAAGCCCCAGTCCAACGCGGTCTTGGCGTCGATGGGGTCGTCGGTCAGCAGCATCTCGCGCGCGCGGCGGTCGCCGACCATGATCGGCAGCCACTGCGTCGCGCCGCCCGCGGCGACCGAGCCAACCATCGTGCCGACCTGGCGGATCGTCGCGTGGTCTGCCATGATCGCGAGGTCGCACGCCATGTTGAACTCGTTGCCGCCGCCGGCGACCATCCCGTTGATGCGCGCGATCGTCGGCTTGCCGATGTTCCGCAAGATGTCGTGACACTCGATGAACTCGCCCATCCACTTCCAGTAATCACGCGGCATCTGCGTAAAGTTCTCCGCGTACTCTTTCACGTCGCCGCCGGTGCAGAACGCTTTCTCGCCCGCGCCGGTGAGAACGACGACCGCGACGTGGTCGTCCCACATCGCGTCTTTGAACGCGACCATGAGTTCTTGAATGGTCACGGTCGAGTACGCGTTGAACACGTCCGGACGGTTGATCGTGACACGCGCGGTCCACTCTTCTTTCTCGTACAGGATTTCCTTGAAATCAAACGCCTCGGCGGGTCGAGCCGGAAATTTGGTGTTCATCGGTTCCTCAAGTTAGCCGGAATTTTGGGGGTGACAATTTGGAAATTGGACGGTGGAGCGGTCGGTTTCCCAAACACGGAGTAGAAAAAGGCATTCGCTTTATCGGCGAGCAGATCGTGGTACTGCTTGAACAGATTCGCCGCCTCCGTGCCGCGCCAACCCGCCGGCAAGAGTTCGGAGGGCAATTCGGGATCGCGGAACGGAAAACGACGGTACTCATGGATCAGGTTGAAGCGGTGAACGAAATACTGACTTGGCTGCAAGTCATCGCCGCGTTTGAGCAGACGGACGTGCTGCTCGTACATCGGTTTGTATTTTTCGATAAACGCCACGTAGCGCGCGTTGATCGCCGGCAGATTCCAGCAGCGCGCGACGATCGCGGCCGGATCGGCAAAACCGTCGTGCCGCGCGGTAAAAATCTCGATGTGGTCGCACACGCCGAGCGTCGTGGCGAGTTGCTCGATCTCGCGCTGATAATCGTGCGGCGAGATCCACAGCGCGTTCGTCAGCATCCCAAAGCCCATCCATTCCAACTCGCGCCGCAAGTGATCGCGCGCCTCGCGCGCGTTTTCGGGAATCGAGTACGTCACGAGTCGCCACTGACCATCCCAGGTGTCGCGCGGCAAATGCGCGTGGAAAATTCGCGCCGCGCCTTCTTCGATGATCTGGGTGCTCTCGGGGGTGAGCGAATAGTAGCTGCGCGTGCTCATCCGATCCGCGCGCAAAAGCCCGCGCCGCGTCATTCGCGAGACGGTCGAGCGGACACCTTGCTGCGAAACGCCAAAGTAACCGAGCAGGCGAATGAGACTGCCGATCCAAATACTGCCGCCGGCGTGGCGGATGTAATCGCCGTACAGCGTATAGATCATCGATTGCGGACGAATGTTACCCACGGACAGATCACCTAAACAAAAAACCGATTCCGTTTTCGCACCACGGATCAACGTCGACCGGCGGCAATGTAGGAGAATCGGCTTGCTTTTTAGAGAATTATCTCAGGCGCACGATATGTCGTTTTTTTCACGCTATGACAATTATAGACATATTTGATTGCAACTACAAGAGACTAAAGTCTCTCTCCCACGCGAAAAAGTATCATCGCGATCGTTCGTTCCACAGGACGTTTTCGGACGACCGAACCCGCGCTCGCGTGTCGAACAGCCAGCCCCCTTGCCAAACGCGGATAACTTGCGTAGAATGACGCCGTGATGGAGGACCCGACGACGGGTTCTCCCGATTCCATTTTCAGGAGGCGCAGGGTCCATGCCGCAGCTAGCAACCATGGGATGGGAAAAGGACGGCAAGGTCGCGCGCGTCGTTTTCAATCGGACGTCGCTGCTGAATGCGATGAGCAATCAGGCGACGATCGATATCAACACGATTGCGGACGCGCTCGCGCAGGAAGCGGGCGTCCGTCTCGTCGTCATCACCGGCGCGGGGCGCTCGTTCAGCACCGGGATCGACCTCAAGCAATTATCGACCGATCAGATCGAAATGGAGTACCATCATCGCTGGGAGCGCGCACTGCGCGTATTCGAGACGCTGGAAAAGATCGTCATCGTCGGCATCCAGCAGTACTGCCTCGGCGGCGGATTGCAACTCGCGCTGGCAGCCGATATTCGCGTCGCGGCGGACAACGCAATTCTTGGCTTGCCGGCGATCAAGGAAGGACTCATCCCCGGACTCGGCGCCTTCCGCCTCTCCCACTATATCGGCTTGGGGCGCGCCAAGCGATTGATCCTGTCCGGCGAAAACGTGAACGCGTCGGACGCGTACGCGATGGGCTTGGTCGATTACGTCGTGCCGCTCGCAGAATTTGAAACGCGGCTGGAACAGATCGTCCAGCAGTACGTCAAAGTGTGCTCCGTCGCAACCGTCAAATCCAAAACGCTCACCAATCTGAGTTTCCAACTTGATTACGATGCGTTCCTGAAAAAGTACTTTGAATTGCAAGAAATCGCGCAAACCTCCGAAGACCATTTTGAGGCGCGGCGTGCGTACCGCGAAAAACGCGA
>JBBIJS010000229.1:0-4933 GCA_037445855.1 Chloroflexota bacterium
GCACTTGCCCCGGCGGGAACATAGCTGGGGCGCAGTTCGCCGCAGTCATGCCAGGGTCGTCGGCGCACCTGCCGCGTAAAAGAAGACGACAGACTTCAAAGTTGTTCTGCCGTCTGTCGTCTGGTTCGTTCAAGCTGCGCGGCTATGGATTGGTACTGAGTTGGTACGTGATCTTGTAGTTTACGTGGCGGCGGAGCGGCATAACCATGCCGGCGACTTTGTCGCTTGGCAAGTCTCCAACAATTTGCACGTTGTACCCGTCGCCGTACATCGGATAGTTAAAGTTACAGTCGCACATGTCGCTGGCAGATTTCTCGGTGGGTTGATCCGGAAAGACTCCGCCGCCGGTATCACTGGTCACTTGCAGGTTCTTGCCTTCGACCCGTTTGCCGTTTTCATCGAGAATCTTGACGTAGATGGTATGGTCGCTGCCGGATTCATCGATGTTCTCGAATTTGACGCGCGTGACGCGCCAGTATTTTTGACCGTGCGCCAGACCCGTCGCCGGTATCAGTCGAACGTTTTCCAGATGCGGCAAGACCTGCGAGCCATTTCCCAAGCGCTGATCCCATTCCACTGCCGGCAGCGCGGGAAGCGCCGGCGCGGCGGTTGCCGCCGGCGGTGCAGCCGTCGGCGGCGCGGCGCGTACCACCGGCGCTAGAGCCGGCTTGGGACGCGGCGTTGCGGTTGGCTTGGGAGTTCGCGTGGGGAATGGAGTGGCGGTCGAGACCGCGTACGCTACTTTGAGTTTGCTAGTCCCGTTGTTCGTCGGATTGCGCACCAACTGCGGCGCGGCGGACTTGGGCTGGTTGGAAAGCTGCAACCCGGCGACGGCAGAACTGACGGTCGTTACGGTCGTGATCGGAAATGCGATGAAAATCAGCCAGATCAGCAACATGCCGGTTGCCAGCACGCGTAATCGCGCGCCCCAACTCAAATTTCTGACCCACGACCCAAACTCGGTCGAGAAGCGATTTGCGTTGGCGCGGACGTGCGGCGCTTGCATGTGCGGCAGATGCGGCGCTGGAACGTGCGGCACGGCAAGATGCGGCGCTTGCACATGCGGCAAGTGCGGCGTCGGGCGCGCCAGCGGCTTTGCCGCGGCGGACAGCGTCGCTTTGTTCAGAGTTGCCGCGGGCGCTAGTGGCGTTGCATTTTTCTGGATCGGCGCGGGCTTGGGCGCAACCGGCATCTTGGGCGCGGGCTTGATCGGACGCGCGCCGGAGGGCGGCTGTTGAATGCGCGCGCCCGGCATCGGCGCAGTCACATTGGGACGCGGCGCCGCCGGGCGCTGTGGAATCGGCGTGCCCCGCGCGGCGCGCGGCGCGCCGGAGGGTCCACGGGTCGGCGCGGGCGCGCCGTGTGCGCCGCGCGGCTGCCCGGGCGCGGGCGGCTGCGGGAATTGCTGCGAGCGCATCAGTTGATCTGCCATCATCCGCGTGATCGTGATCGCCAGCGCGGGATAAGTTTCCATCATCGACTGGAAGCTAGATTTGTCGATCGTCCATAGTTCGACTTCGCCGATGGCTTGCGCGGTCGCGTTGTACGGCGTATTCTGCACCAGCGACTGTACGCCCATCGAATCGCCCGGTCCCAGAATGTCGAGCGTCATCGGCTCGCCGCTGGGACCCGCGGTCATCCGCTTGATCTCGCCCATTTCGATCATGAACAAGGTCTCTGCCGGCTGACCCGCAAAGCAAATGATCTCGCCGGGGCGGAAGCGCAAACCGCGCACCTTTTTCGAAACGGCTTGCAGCTCGCTGGTCGCGAGCGTGGAGAATAACTCGATGCGGCGCAGATGGCGGACGACGAAATCGCTTTCGCGATTGGAAAGACGCTGGGTCAGCGCGCGGCTGAGCGAGACGCTGATCTCCGGATACTGTACCATCACGTCGTCGAAATCCGATTTATAAAGCACCCACAGCGTGGAGTCGGTCGCGGCGCGCGCACATTCCGCGCGCGTGCGCCCGGTCAGGAGCGCCATTTCGCCGAACGAATCGCCGGCGCGCATGCGCTCCAGCAACTGCGCGTCCGAGAACGCCGTCTCCATCAAGCGAATCTCGCCGGACTCGACGACATACATCGCGTCGCCGGGCGTGCCTTCGGTGTAAATGGCTTCATTCGTCGGAAAATGGCGGAGGACGAGGCGCGCGGTGAGCGTGGAGAGCGCTTCGGTCGGCACGTCGGAGAAGAGGTGCAGCTGCCGCATCCGTTCGATGGCTTCGCTCTGGTCGCTGGGGCTAAGCGATTCGGCGAGCGCGCGGCTGAACGCGAGCTTGATCGCCGGATGATCCGCGATGAGTTCGGCGTACGCGTCACGCGACAAGGCCCACAGCGTGACGTCGGTCACCGCGCGGACGGTTGCCAGGGAGGGCTTGCCGGTGATCAACGCGGTGTGCCCGAAGAGCGCGCCTTCGGTCAGTTCCTCGAAGGAATCGCCGTCGTGCGACGGGGAGATCATCCGCGCTTTGCCTTCTTCGAGGAAGAACGCCAGATCGCCCGGCGCGCCGGCTTCGAGGATGATGTCGCCGCGCGCGACGTTGCGAAAGTCCAATCGATCGGCGATCGCGCGCAGGTCATTCTCGGAGAGCGCGCTGAGAAGTTCGGTGTTGCGCAGACGCTGATGGATGAGATATTGATCGAGGAAGGGGATGCGCAAGCCCAGCGTGGCGCTGAATTTCAATCCGATGGCGGGATGCTGCCCGATGAGGTCTTCCAGATCCAAGCGGGACAGCACGTGCAGTTGAGTGGTGGCGGCGGCGCGGGCAGAACTGGAGTAGGGGCGATCGAGCAACATGTCTTCTTCGCCCAGCAGACTGCCGGCGCTGAGATTGGCTAAGGTGATCGTGCTATCGACGCTGCCGCCCTCGAGTTTGACGCGACCGGCGGTGATGATGTAGAGCGCGTCGCTGGGATTGCCCTCGGTGAAGATCAATTCTCCCGCCGCGGCTTGGCGACGGCGCAGACGAGCGGTGACCAGTTCCCGTTCGGCTTCGGAGAGCCGCAAGAAAAGCGGAACTTGGTCGATGGGTTGTGGTATCACTAGGTACTACCTCCGGGTCAAAGTTCAATGTTCGGGTGAACGTCTGACGCTTCAAATCATTGCTGTTGGAAAACGAGTTTCCATCCGCGCGGCGTTGCGCCGCGATCGGTCCGGCAGTTCGCCGGCGCGTCGCCGATCAGCAAATCGGAAACGGTGTCGCTCCGCGCGTTGAGTAGCGTGACGGAAAAGTCGCCGGGCGTCGCTTCATAATCCGCGTAGCCGACGCCGCGTTCGGGCTTCAAGCCCGTGTAAACCGTGTCGTCGCCGGCGGCAGAGCGAATTTGAATCGCCACGTTCGGCAGATCGTGTCCGCTCGCATCCCGCACGATGAAGCGTAAATGGGGCGCGCCCGGCTCATCGCTGCAACTGAGCTGCGTATGTTCGACCAGCGTGAAGGTGGCGACCGCCTCAGTCGGCGTGGTGACGACGATGATGGCTTGCGGCGTTTGCCCCGGCTTGAGCGTGGGCGGCGGCGCCGCCGAATCTGCTTTCACGTTCAGCGCCAGCTGAAGGTTGCTCAGCGGAGCGAGACTCGCCGCGGCGCTCGGCGTCGCGCTCGTACGCGCGATCAGATTGTTAATCGCTTGAGACGGGTTCGTGACGCCCAGTTGTTGCAGCCGCTGGCGGGCAGTTGCCAGATCGCCGTCCACTTGGTACGCCGCGCTGATCATGCGAACGTAATCGTCCTTCGCCGATTGGCGCAAGTCTCCCGGGTTGGCATTCACAAATTGGACCGGCAACACAACCCAGGCGAGCAACAGCCCCAGAGCGATTCCCAGCGCGAGACTAGTCACAGCTGCGCCGCCGAGGACAAATCGGCGCGCCCTTTCGGTCGGATGCTCCGCCGGTGCGGCGGCAGTAGTACTTTGGAAAATGAGCCCCTCTCCGTTCGACTGTAAGCGTCCGGGTCGCGGCGTTGGTGCGGACAACTAGATGATGAGATGGAAGAGGATATAAATCAAGTGGCTTTGGATCGGGATTGATGCTATAATCATTCTGGCGAGTGCCGAAGGAGGGAATCGAACCCACAAGGGCGTAAGCCCACACGATTTTGAGTCGTGCGCGTCTGCCAGTTCCGCCACTTCGGCAACCAGTGACAAGTATAGTGTAAAAAATCGGTAAAGTCAAATCATCTTGCCTCACTCCATGGACGAAAAAGCGCTCATTCTTGCGGCACAAACGGGCGAGGTCGCCGCCTTCAATCAACTCGTGCGGACGTACCAGACGTTGGTCTATCGGACCGCGTACCGCGTGCTGGGCGATGGCGCGTCCGCCGAGGATGCCACGCAGGACGCGCTCGTCTCGGCGTACAAGCATCTGCGCGCTTATCGCGGCGGTTCGTTCAAGGCGTGGCTGTTGCGGATCGTCACGAACGCGTGCTACGACCAGTTGCGCGTCAAACAGCGCCGCCCCACCGTCTCGCTGGATGCGATGTTGATCGATCCCGATAACCCCGCGCCGGGCGCTGACCGCGCCGCGCCGGATTCGCCGCCGGAGCTCGCGGAACGACGCGAATTGGGCGAGGCGATCCAGCGCGGGCTGGCGACGCTGCCGCCGGATCAACGCGTCACGCTCGTCTTGACCGACATCGAGGGATTCAGTTACGATGAAGTTGCCGCCGCAACCGGCGCGAACCTGGGCACGGTGAAATCGCGCTTGAGCCGCGGGCGCGCCGCGCTGCGCGATTTTTTGATCGCGCAAGAGGAACTTTTGCCGTCGCGCTATCGTCTGAAGAGTGGGTAATCCGGCATGCCGCATAAGCGCGTAGAGGTACGCGGCAATCCGTGCGAAGGTTGCAAAGACGCTCGTCAACCCGGGAAGATTTCTTCGCAGCTGAATTTCACCGCAGAGGCGCAGAGGGCGCGGAGTTTTATCTGGTTTTTCTCTGCG
>JBBIJS010000230.1:0-2031 GCA_037445855.1 Chloroflexota bacterium
GTTTTTCGAGGTAGCGCCACGTCATCGCGCAGGTCGGGCACGTCGTCTTGAAAAAGACAGCGAGCGTCAGCCGCGCGCCGTCTTCGTTCAGTGCATACGCCTTGTCGTCAATCCCGCGCAACATAAACGCGGGAGCCGTTTGACCGATCGAAAGAACCGTCACTACTTCTTCGCCTTAGCGGCTTCCTTCGCCTTGCGCGCGTCTTCTTCGGTCGCCCAGTCCGTCGGATGGATACTGGAATAGTAGGTTGTGGATTTCATCAACGCAGCCACGTCAAAGATGTGGCTGACGTGCCGCTCGTAATTCGCGAGCTGGTAGTCGTGATCCATCTTGATCGCATCGAACGGACAGTATTCCGCGCAATAGCCGCAGTTCATGCAGACGTCGATGTCGATGTAGAACTCGGCGGCTTTGGGTTTCGGCTTGCCCTCCGGCGTCGTGGCGCGGACGATCCAGATGCACTGCGGCGGGCAGACTTTGGCGCAGATGCCGCATGCGGTGCAGCGCTCGTAGCCAATTTCTTCCTTACCGGTTTTTGCATCGATCTTCGACTTGCCGTTTTCATCCAGGGTGGGTTCGTAGACCAGGAAGGGGACGAAGCGAAAATTCTCCGGCACCGGCAGTTTTTCTTCCGGATACTGGACGGTGATGATGCCGTCGCCGCGCACGCTCTGCCGCCGCGCGAATTCTTTGGGATCGAGCGGGCGGCCCAGATGCTTGAAATCGCCGATATACGTTTTGATCACGCGGGTCATCGTGACGCCCATCCCGCGCAAAATGCCTAGTCCATAACTCATGTCCATGTCCTCCGCGATGAAGACTTAACGATCGACTTCGCCCATCGTGATGTCGATGGAGCCCAGGATGACGATCAAATCGGCGACTTTGTGTCCAACTGCCATTTCGTTCAAGCACGTCAGGTTGATAAAGGCGGGCGGGCGAATGTGATAACGATACGGATTCGGCGTGCCGTCACTGACCAGATAGAATCCGAGTTCACCCTTGGGATTCTCCGCGCGTCCGTACACCTCGCCTTTCGGCACGCGCACTTGATAATTCTTTTTGCCGGTCTGAATCTCGCCGGCGGGCAACTGCTTCAGGGCTTGCTTCAGAATCTTGATGCTCTCGCGCACTTCGGCGACGCGTACGGTGAAGCGGTCGAAGATGTCGCCGACGGCGCCGGTCGGAATGTCAAAGTCGAATCGATCGTAGATGGAGTACGGCTCCGCGCGGCGCACATCGTACTTGACGCCGGACGCGCGCAGCAGCGGTCCCGCCGCGCTGTAGTTGATCGCGACGTCGCGCGGCAGGATGCCAACGTTCTTGGCGCGCGCGCGAAAGATTTCGTTGCCGACGAGATAGGTTTCCATCTCATCCATCACGCGCGGCAGCCGCTCGTCCACCAGGTACTGGCACTTGTCGAGCCAGCCCTCCGGCAGATCGCGCGCGATGCCGCCGAAGCGCATATAGTTGCACATCATGCGCGAGCCGGACGCGGACTCGAACAGATCGAGCACCAGCTCGCGTTCTTCCAAGCCGTAAATCAGCGGCGTATAGAACGCGCCCAAATCGTTGAAGAGGAATCCGAAGAGCGCCAGGTGGCTGATGATACGGGTCAACTCGACCATGATCACGCGGATGTATTCCGCGCGCTCCGGCGGTTTCACCCCCATCAGCTTCTCGACCGCGATTGCATACGCCAGATTGTTCGACATCGACGTGAGATAATCGAGGCGGTCGGTAAACGGCATGTTCTGCAGAAACGTGTTGCGCTCGCCGATCTTTTCGTGGTTGCGGTGCAGGTATCCCAGCACCGGCTCGACCGCGACAATCGTCTCGCCGTCAATTGTCGTCTTCAAGCGCAGCACGCCGTGCGTGGACGGATGTTGCGGTCCAATGTTCAAAACGAGTTTGTCCGTGCGCAGTCGGGTTATGGAGGCGTTCTCGATCCCGGCTTGTCGAATCTCGTCGCGCGGCGGCTTGTACATCGTCGCGTCAAAGTCCTGCGGGTACTGGACGTTGTCGTGCCA
>JBBIJS010000230.1:2131-4836 GCA_037445855.1 Chloroflexota bacterium
GCATTCACCTTCAACGTGATCGGCGCGCCGCCGCGCGCGATCGACGATAATTGATAAACGACTTCAAATCGATCAGACCAATCGACGCTGGTCAGGTTGCTCAGATAATCGAACGACAACGCGGGCGTGGATTTCAAAAAGCGCGCGACCTCCACCAAGCGGTCGCGTTTAACGACGATGCCTTGCGCGCTGGCGGATTCGACGGCGTCCGGGTATTGCGCCTTGATCTGATCGGCGAGCGATTGTGGATCATTCGCGTTCGTGGGTTTTACGATAGCGGGCGCAACCGGTTCAGTGACAGCCATTGTCAACTCCTGAATTCAGGTCAGAAATGAAATGATGGAAATAAGAAAAGCGTGCCACGACTTTTGCCTTTTCGTCTAGGCGGGCGGTGTTACGGCGGGCGGAGGTGTCGAGGGCTTGGGTGTTTCTTTCTTCTCCTCCGCGAGCTTCTCGGCTTTCAATTCGAGTTTGGTTTGAATCTTGAGCGCGCGGGCTTGGAGTTTTTCCGGATTGCCGGACAATTCCGCGATCTCGCCCGCACGGCGCGGATCGAAGATGTCGGGACCGAGGACCGGCTCTGGAATGCCGTCCGCCGCGCCGCTCTTGTACCAACGCACGTCGCGGATCGATTGCTTGTCGATCTTCGCCTGCAACTGCATCAGCCCGTACAAAAGCGCCTGCGGCGTGGGCGGGCAACCCGGCACGTAGACATCGACCGGCAGGAACTTGTCCACGCCGGACACGACGCTGTACCCTTCCTTGAACGGGCCGCCGGCGGTCGCACACGCGCCCATCGCCAAAACGTATTTCGGCTCCGCCATTTGATTGTACAGCCGGACGATCGAGGGGACCATCTTTTTCGTCACCGTCCCGGCGACGATCATCAGGTCGGCTTGGCGCGGCGACGCGCGGAAGAGTTCCATCCCGAAGCGGGAAATATCGAAGCGGCTTGCGGAGGTGCAGATCATTTCGATCGCGCAGCACGCCAGTCCAAACCCCATCGGCCAGACCGAATTGCGGCGACCCCAATTGTAAATCTTGTCGACCAGGTCGATGACTTTATCCCACGAGGTCACCCACACGCGGCGGCGGACTTGATCGTCCAGCCATTCCTCTTCGCTGCCGACCAGCTGGATGTTGGGCGCCATCGATGTTGCATCAGACATTTCTTTTCTCCCGCGTTGGAGTTCAAGCAAGCACCGTTGATATTATATCATCAACTGATTATATCGGCAAATGCGTTAAACCGACGCGAAAATAAAGCCCGCGGCGATTAGAACAATGTTAAATCGAAACGCTCTGCCGAACGTGCGCCGCGCGCCGTTGACGCTGCGTTTCTTCTCTGCTATAATCGCGTCGGTTCAAGATTGCTGACGTGCAATCTTGACGAGGAGAAGCGCGATGAGACCCGCAAAGATTCTCGTGGTGGACGATGAGCCCCATTTGGTGAAACTCGTTCGCTCAAATCTTGAAGCGCAGCATTTTAAAGTAATTACCGCGATGGAGGGTCAAAGCGGATTGGCGATGGTCGAGAAGGAAGGACCCGATCTGGTCATTCTCGACGTCATGATGCCCGGCATGGACGGCTTTGATGTTCTCCAAAAGATCCGCGAGTTCTCCTCCGTGCCGGTAATTATGCTGACCGCCAAAGATCAAGATGTGGATGTGGTCAAGGGCTTGCAATTCGGCGCGGACGACTACGTCAAAAAACCTTTCAGCGTCCACGAGTTGATGGCGCGCGTGGAAGCGGTGCTGCGCCGCGCTGTGCCCGGCGACGACGTGCAGGCGCGCCCGCCGTTCGCCGTCGGCGATTTCACGATGGACTTTCAGCAGCGCAAGGTCACCGTACGCGGCAAAGAGGTGCGCGTCGGACCGACGGAATTCAAACTGCTGTCGCAGCTGGTGCGCAACGCCGGGCGGGTGATGCTGCACGCGGACTTGCTCCGCAAAGTCTGGGGACCGGAGTACGGCGGCGAGACGGAATATCTGCGCGTGTACATCAGTTACCTGCGTAACAAGATCGAAGAAGACCCCGCGAAACCCAAGTATATCTTGACCGAGCACGGCGTGGGGTACCTGTTTAAGCGACCGGAATAGAAATCGGAATTGCCCGCAACATCGACCATGGGGAGTGTCCGGCGCGCGCAGGACATGCCAAGCGATAGCGCGGACCAAGGGAGGGGAAAGGATATTTCCCAAACAAGTCACCCAACAACCCGAACGTGGTTTACGCAGCGAACGGTCGGGGGCTCGTCTTCGCCTAAAATGTAGAGGAGAAAACATCATGACTGAAGATAACAAGAGCTCGGTAATTGGCAGGGTTCATACCGCCGGCGGCGGCACAACTAACCGAGACTGGTGGCCGAACCAGTTGAAGCTCGATATCCTGCACCAGCGTTCCAGTAAGTCCAATCCGATGGGCGAGGGGTTCACCTACGCCAAAGAGTTCAAGCGGCTGGACTTGCCGGCTGTGAAGAAGGACCTCAGTGAGTTGATGACAAAGTCGCAGGACTGGTGGCCCGCCGACTTTGGCCACTATGGTCCTTTGTTCATCCGTATGGCGTGGCACAGCGCCGGCACGTACCGCACCGGCGACGGCCGCGGCGGCGCGGGCAACGGCAACCAGCGCTTTCCACCCCTCAACAGTTGGCCCGACAACGTCAACCTCGACAAGGCGCGCCGGCTGCTCTGGCCGATCAAGC
>JBBIJS010000231.1:0-4779 GCA_037445855.1 Chloroflexota bacterium
CGCATCTCGCACGGCGTCCCAAAATTGCCGTCCTTTTGCACGATGACGAGCCGGACAAAGTACACGCCGTTGGGCACCGTCTTGGTCGACCAGCGCGCCAGGACGCCGTCGGTGACGGCTTTATCGGAGTTGTTCAACACGGTGTACGACGTGCCGGTATCGGTGCGATACTCGACCTTCCAATATTGCATATCCGCTTGCGCGGCGGTGCCGCGGATTTCGATCAGACCCGCGAGGGTGGCATTCGGCGCCAGCGACGTGATCGCCGCGTTCGGATTCGGGCAGACCGCTTGCGACGGCGCGGTCGTCGGCGTTGAAACGATGAGGGGGCTGGTCGGCGCGGCAACCGCGGCAGTCGGCGGGGCAGCGACCGTTGGATTTGCCACCGCGTTAGTCGGCGCTGCCGGCGGCGCGGCGACCGGACTCTTCACGGCGGTCGGCTGAACGGGCAGCGGCGTCGGCTTGTCCGCAAACACATCGGCGATTTGGCAACCGAGTCCAAGAAAGAGTGCCAGCGCTGCCAGGATTACGAATTTGCGCGGGGAGTGCATAATGTCCTCCGTTGGACATGCGGAATGATTTACACCGCGCGTATTCTAATGCCGTTCGCGGCGCAGCGCAAGTCCATTCACTCTTGCAATTCTTCCCCGATTCGATATAATGGTGCTGCGACTCGCGCGCACGCGCGCGGGCTGCCTGAACGCCATCGACGTGATGGATTTGGCGGCGATGGTTAGGAGGATGCCTTGAAACGAAACTGGAGTCTGCTCGCTCTTTCGACGCTGGCGGTATTGCTGACGCTGACCGCTTGCGATAGCGGCGCGTCGCCGGCTCAGGTTGCCGCGCCGACCGCAGTCGTCGCCGCGGCGACCAACGCGCCCAAGCCCACCGCGCCCGCCATCGCCACGCCGAAAGGCACGCCCCTGCCCGCCGCGACCGGCACGGCAGCGCCGAAAGGCGCGCTGACTTGCCCGCCCACCACGCCGCTCGCCGCGAACGCACCGCTCGCCGCGCGCGTCAATGGCGTCGGCATCGCGCTCGACGCGTACAACCGGCAAGCCACGCAGGCGCAAGCCGCGCTGACGCAGAGCGGCGGACTGGACTTGAAATCGCAAACCGGGCAGGACGCCATCAAGAGTCTCAAGCAGCAAGTCCTCGATCAGATGATCAACGATGTCGTCATCGCGATGCAAGCGGACCGCGAAGGCATCCAGGTGACCGACGACGATTTGAACGCGCGGCTCGCGCAGATGATTCAGGACGCCGGCAGCGTCGATAAACTGAACGAATACCTCACCAAAAACCAACTGACGCTCGGCGATTTGTGCGGTCAGGTTCGCAATCAACTGCTGGGCGAAGCGATGTTGAACCGCGTGACCACGGCAATCCCCACCAGCGCAGAGCAGGTGCACGCGCGCCATATCCTCGTGCCGACGGCGGCGGAAGCCCAAGCCATTCTGACGCAGTTGAACAATGGCGCGGATTTCGCGACGCTGGCGAAGAGCAAATCGAAGGACGAAGCGAGCGCTGCCAACGGCGGCGACCTTGGGTGGTTCCCCAAAGGAGTGATGGATCCAAACTTTGAAGCCATCGCGTTTCAACTCAAGCCCGGACAATACAGCGGCGTTGTGCAAACCCAATTTGGCTTCCACATCATCAAGGTGGAAGAACACGATAGTTCGCGTCCGCTGCCGCCAGAAGTGATCCAAAACAAACGGCAGCAGGCATTCCTCGCATGGCTCCAAGCCGTGCGCGAGACGATGAAGATTGATCGGCTTGTCCAGTAAAAAATCCTCACCCTGCCCTCCCCGCTTGCGGGAGAGTGGGATGGAAAGTGCGCTTTGAGACGGGTTATTCCGCTGCTGTTCATCTTGTTCGGTTGCGTCTTGTTGACCGGCGGCGCGGCGGTTCTGGGCGCAGCGTTCCTCTATCATCCGGCGGATGTTCCCGGCGCATTCGATTGGACGCCGCCGCTGGAGCAAATCGATAACCGCGCGCTCGCGCCGGCGACCGTCCTCTTGCCGCTGACCGGCATGGCGCCGGCGGACGCGCTCAACGCGGCGCTCGACAACGCGAGCTATGAAAACGCGTACGCCCTCATCGCGTACGACCCCATTGTCGAAAATCCGGCGCGCATCGGCGCGCTGCTGCAACTCGGCGCGCGGTACGCCGGCGCGAAGCAAACGCGCAAAGCCGCGGCGTGCTACCAAACCGCGGCGCTGCTGGCGACGCTAACGCCGGCGCTCGCCGATCCGGCGCGCGAGGATACGTACTTGCAAGCCAGCGCGGGCTTGCGCGCCCTCGGCGCGAGCGACGCCGCGCGGATGTTGACGGATCAAGCATACCTCGTCGCGGAGTACAGCCCGGCGCTGCGCCGCGAGACCCGTGCGCGCCGGCTGAACCAGGTTGCCGACGCGTACACCGCGCTGGGCGCGAACGCGCTTGCCGCGCAGGCGCACACGAAAGCGGCTGCCGCGTTGACCGAGCCAACCGAGAGCGCCACCGCCGTGACGCGCGTTGCCTTCACTCCCGTTCTCGGCAAATTGCCGCCGTCCGCCGAGGTGGATCAATTCACGCAGAGACGCATCGCGGCGGCAAACCAACTGGTCGGCGATCTGACCGCCAATCCGCCCAAGACCGCCGCGGATTGGCCCAAAGATTCGGTGAGTCAGTTGGGCGACGCGCTGGTCGAAGAGGATACCGCGCGACAAGCGTACTACGATCAACAGCTTGCCATCGCCAAAGACCCCGCCGTTCAAATCGCGCTAGGACGCGATAAGGTCAATTGGCTCGCGCTGAAATATCGCGCGGCGCGCGGCGCGTTCGGCGCCGATCTGGTGCCGGCGTGGAGCAAGGATGCCAAGACGATTGCGGCGGACTGGAACGACGCGTGGAGCCAGTTCGACCAATTGCAGCAAGCCCAAGCCGCCGCGCTCCCCCAAGCGTCCGACGCGCTCAAAGCCACTGAGGATGTCCAGCGTCGGGCGCTGATCGCCGTGCGCTGGGGCTGGCTCGACGGCGCGAGCGAAAGCGATCGGCGGAATCAGTTGAATGACACCACTCAGAAACTGCGCGACGCGAACGCGCCGGATCTTCTCATCGACACACTGACGCGCAATGGCAAGTCGCTTTACCTTTTGGTTCCGGCAGATTTGTTCGGATTGAACGAGCAGGCGCTGCCCAAGTGATTTCGGATTTGGGATTGCGGATTTCGATCTGAAATCTTGTATGCTTGACGAGGTGGACGATGCAAACTGCTGCCGAAGAAAGTTTTCAAGTCGCCACGTTGGTGGTGGTCGTCCTGATCGTGCTCGTGTGCATGGGTTTTCTCTTGATCTTTGTCAACCCGCAGGTTGCGCTCAATCCGCTCAAGCCGCCGCTTCCAACCTCCACCCTCCTGCTCTTGTCCGCTCTGCCGCCGACGTGGACGCCCACGCCGACCGATACGCCAACTCTGACGCCCACGCCGACGCCGACCGATACGCCAACGTTCACGCCCACGCCGACGAGTACGCCGACTAACACGCCAATCTTCACGCCGACGCGTCGACCGACGCCGCGCCCGCCTGCGCCCGCCGTGCCCACCGCGTCGCCGTGGGTCTATTTCGCGTTTCCGCGCGGCTGCCAACATTCTGGCGGAACGTACATCGAAGGGTATGTCACCAATCCGGGCGGCGAAGAAGCCGGCACGCGCGTGTCATTCGGAACCGCGCCCGGCGGCGGTGTTGTTCAAACGCTCATTACGGGTTCGGATAAAAGTCCGGGCTATTACACTTTTGTTCTCAACGCCAACGGCGCGCGGCCAGGAATCTGGTATGTCTGGATTGTGGATGCGAACGGCAAACCGTTATCCGATCCGAACACCGCGCGCGTAACAACCAATGCGATCCGCAACAGCGACGATCCAAGCGCGTGCTGGCAGGCGTTCATCGATTTCGCGAGACATTAACGCCCGGAGCGAGAATTGATGCAAAACACTTCCGAAGACGGATACCAAATCGCGACGCTCGTGGTGGTCGTGCTCAGCGTGCTCGTCGTGATCGCCTACGGATTGATCTTCATCAACCCGCGCGTCGCGCTCAATCCGTTCAAGCCGCCGCTGGAAGTGACTCCCACGCTGGCGATCGCCGCGGTGTCAACGCTGCCGCCCACGTGGACGCCAACGCCAACCGACACTGCGACGCCAACCGCGATGCCCACCTCAACTGCCACACCCACCCTGACGCCCTCGCCGACGAGCGCGCCGACCGCTGCGCCGTCCGCGACGCCGCGTCCCACGCGGCAGCCCGCGCCGGTCGCGCCAACGCCGATCACGCTGCCGTACACCTATCGCGGCAGTCTGCAGAGTTGCGCCCACTCCGGCTCAACGCAGATCAAAGGCAGAGTGACGAGCGGAGGCGGACCGGTGGACGGCGTTCACGTTCGGCTGGCGACCAGTCCGGATCCCGCCGCGGTCGTGGAAGATCAGACCGTCAAGCGCGACTCCGATGGCAGCACGATTTTTGGGTTTGTGCTATCCACGATCGGAGCGCTGCCCTCGTTCAATTGGTACGTGTGGGTCACGGACGCGCAAGGCAACGCACTGTCCGACCCCAACTTTCCTATCTCGATGAACAATCTGCCGGCGGATGATCCGAATTCGTGCTGGCTGGCGGTTGTGAATTTCGCACATTAGCGCAAGGGATTCGTGGATATCGGAGAGACGTTCCAGCGGAACGTCTCTCCTTTTTTGCGACTCGCACACACGGAGTGCGAATCTCCCGTACCGTCTGCCAACCT